>SHXO01000066.1 GCA_009693245.1 Betaproteobacteria bacterium
CCCGATGCGGACATCAAGGCTCTGGTGAAGTGGGTGCTATCGGCGCAATAATCGCGGCGGCCTAAGGAAAAAAAGCCGGTCCTTGTACAGGCTTTTTTGTTCCCTACGCGAGCGCGTCCCTGCATGCAGGTACCAGCCCCAACTCAATGAATTGAAGGGATTTGTTTGACATCTTTATGACGTCGGAGAATAATCCGCGCAGTTTTTGCCATCACCCTTCCAATGAGGAGTCCCATGAATTCTCGCAATCCATTGCCCGGATTTGCCAAGACCGTCCTAACGGCCACACTCGCTATCGCCCTGGTTGCCTGCGGAAAGAAAGAGCAAGCGCCCCCGCCCGCCGCGCAAGCGCCCGCCGCCCCGGCGGAAACCATCGTCAAGATCGGTCACGTTGCGCCCCTAACGGGTGGCATCTCGCATCTGGGCAAGGACAATGAGAACGGCGCCGCGCTCGCCATCGAAGAGGCCAACAAGGCCGGTATCACCATCGGCGGGCACAAAATCAAGTTCGAGATGATGGGTGAGGACGACCAAGCCGATCCCAAGGTGGGCACCACCGTGGCGCAAAAACTGGTGGATGCGAAAGTCGCGGGTATTGTTGGGCATTTGAATTCCGGAGTGACCATTCCGGCCTCTGCCCTCTACAACCAAGCGGGCATTCCGATGATCACCGCTTCCGCCACGAACCCGGCGCTGACCGAGCAGGGCTTCAAGAACATCTTCCGGGTGGTGGGACGCGACGACCAGCAAGGTCCCGCCGTCGCCAACTACCTCGTGAGCCAAAGCAAACCTAAAACCGCTGCCGTCATCGATGATGCCACAGCCTACGGCGAAGGGCTGGCCAATGAAGTCGAGAAGACCCTCAAGGCGGCGGGGGTGAGGGTGCTGCCCCGCGAGAAGGGAACCGACAAAACCACGGATTGGAAAGCGATTCTTACCAAACTCAAGGGCAAGAAACCCGATGCCGTGTTTTTCGGCGGCATGGATGCCTCGGGCGGTCCGCTTCTCAAGCAGGCCCGTGAACTCGGAATCAAGGCTGTCTTCGCCTACGGAGATGGCGCATGCACGAACAAGATGACCGAACTCGCGGGAGCGGCGGCTGAAGGCATGATTTGTTCGCAGGCCGGAATTCCTGTCAAGGCCGCGAGCCAGAGCTTTCTGGATGCCTACAAAGCCAAATTCAATGCCGATCCGATTCTCTATGCGCCCTTTACCTACGATGCGGCGAATCTGTTGATCGAAGCCATGAAGAAGGCGGATTCCACCGACCCGGCGAAGTACTTGGCCGCGTTGCATTCAGCCAGCCACAAGGGCGCGAGCGGATTGATAGAGTTCGACGAGAAAGGCGATCGCAAGGACGCCGAGATGACTATCTTCACCATGAAGGCCGGAAAGATCGAACCCATCGCCATCATCAAGAGTGGCAAGAGCATGACCATGGAAGAGTACGTGGCGGCCACGGCCCCCGCGCCTGCTGCTTCCGCTCCGGCGGCGGCACCCGCGGCCGAGCCGGCGAAGGAACCCGCCAAATAAGCTAGACCGAACGCAACTCAAGCCATGAAAAAAACGGCACCTCAGTGGTGCCGTTTTTTTTGTTCGTAGATGGATATCTTTCTCCAGCAGATCATCAATGGACTGACACTTGGTAGTGTCTACGCCATCGTGGCGCTGGGATACACCATGGTGTACGGCATCATTCAGCTCATCAATTTCGCCCACGGAGAGGTGGTGATGCTGGGTGCCATGGTGGCTTTCACGGTCATTACAAGTCTTGTTGGGGCACAGGTTCCCTTGCCGGCGCTGCTGATCGTTCTTGCGGGAACGCTGGCGGCGGTTCCTGTATGCATGGCTACCGGCTATATGCTGGAAAGAGTGGCCTACCGCCCTCTGCGCAAGGCGCCGCGCTTGGCGCCATTGATTACCGCCATCGGAATGTCCATCATCTTGCAGCATGTGGCCATGCTGGTGTGGAGCCGCAACAATCTGGCGTTTCCGCAAATCATTCCGGTCATCACCTTCGAGGTCGCGGGCGCCACCATCACCGCGGTGCAAATTGGCATCATCTCGATCTCCTTTCTCTTGATGACGGGCCTCACGCTCATGGTCTACCGCACCAAGCTTGGCGTGGCCATGCGCGCGACGGCGGAGAACGCTTCCGTGGCGGCGCTGATGGGCGTCTCGGTGGACCGGGTGATCGCGTCCACCTTTCTCATCGGCGCCGCGCTCGGTGCCATCGCCGGGGTCATGTTCGGCAGTTACTACGGAATCGCGCACTACACCATGGGCGCGGTGCTGGGACTCAAGGCATTTTCAGCCGCGGTGTTAGGGGGGATCGGCAATCTCGCGGGGGCCATGGTGGGCGGCGTGCTGCTGGGCTTGGTGGAGTCATTGGGCGCGGGCTATATTGGGGACCTCACGGATCTATGCAGATGGCCCCTGGTGCAAGGTTGGGTGTCGGAGCGGTGCCAACTCGACGGGCACATGATCCTTTTCGGCAGTAACTACCAGGACGTGTTTGCCTTCTTGGTATTGATCCTGGTGCTGGTGATTCGCCCGTCCGGCTTACTGGGCGAGCGCGTGGCGGACCGGGCGTGAGATGAAGCGCTGGTTCGATTTCTTGTCCGGTTCGCGCTCCTCCAAAGCGGGACTGGCGTTCGTCGTCGTGGCCCTGTTGATTCTGCCTTTCGCACTCACCCAAGCCGGCACGGCTTGGGTTCGAATCACCAATCTCGCCATCTTGTTCGCTCTGCTGTCCTTGGGGCTCAACATCGTGGTGGGGTTCGCCGGTTTGCTCGATCTGGGCTACATCGCTTTTTACGCCGTGGGCGCCTACACGTATGCTCTTCTGGCGTCGCCGCATTTCGGGCTGGCACTGCCCTTTTGGGTGGTGCTGCCCATCGGCGCCTTGATCGCTTGCACCTTTGGCGTGCTGTTGGGTGCGCCCACGCTGAAATTACGCGGGGACTATCTTGCCATCGTGACCTTGGGCTTCGGGGAGATCGTCCGTATCTTCTTGAACAACCTATCCCAGCCCTTCAACCTCACCAACGGGCCCCGTGGCATCGCCCGCATCGAACCGGTACAAATTGGCGGCGTGAGTTTTCGCGGCACCGACACCTGGTTCGGGTTTTCGGTGAGCGGACCCATGAAGTACTACTACTTGCTGCTGGCCGTTCTGGTGGTGGTCATCATTATCAACTTGCGCCTGGAGGATTCGCGCATCGGGCGTGCGTGGCAAGCCATCCGCGAGGACGAATTGGCGGCCAAGGCCGTGGGCATCAACACCACGCACATCAAGTTGCTGGCGTTTGCCATGGGCGCGTCCTTCGGCGGTATCGCGGGAGGCATCTTCGCCGCCATTCAAGGATTCATCAGCCCCGAGAGTTTCGTGCTGGTGGAATCCATCATGGTGCTGGCCATGGTGGTACTCGGCGGGATGGGAAATATTTTCGGAGTGATCGCGGGCGCCGTGCTTCTTTCTTTTGTTCCGGAGATTTTGCGTTACACCGTGGAGCCATTGCAGAAGTCCCTCTTCGGCAAGATGATCATAGAGCCCGAGGTGATCCGCATGCTGTTGTTCGGATTAGCGTTGGTGCTGATGATGCGCTTTCGGCCCGCCGGGCTGTGGCCGTCTTCCACGCGGCGGCGCGAACTTCGCGGCCCATCATGACGGGCGTGATCTTGGAGGCTCGCGGCGTGTCGAAGCGCTTCGGCGGAGTGAAAGCGTTGAACGCGGTGTCGCTCACGATTCAGAGGGGCGAAATCTATGGCCTTATCGGCCCCAATGGCGCGGGTAAGACTACTCTATTCAATTGCCTGACCGGCCTCTACCAAGCCAATGAAGGCGAGTTCTCGCTCGAAGGCAAGAAGCTCGTCACGGAAGCGCCACACGCCGTTGCCGTGCAAGGCATCGCGCGCACTTTTCAGAACATTCGCCTGTTCGGCAACATGAGTGCGCTGGAAAATGTCATGGTGGGCCGCCATGTGCGCACGCGCGCGCGCGCGATGGGCGCTATCTTTCGCACGCGAGCGACCGTTGCCGAGGAACGCTCCATTACCGAGCGCGCCCAGGAATTACTACGCTACGTCGGAATCGAGTCCCGTGCCAACGACACGGCCAACCAACTTTCCTACGGGGACCAGCGGCGGCTGGAAATCGCGCGCGCACTGGCCACCGAGCCCAAGATTCTCGCCCTGGATGAGCCCGCGGCGGGCATGAACGCCACGGAGACGGCGAGCCTGCGCAAACTCATCACGGCGCTTCGGCATGACGGCATCACCGTGTTGCTGATCGAGCACGATGTGAAGCTAGTGATGGGATTGTGCGACCGAGTGGCGGTGCTGGACTACGGCGAAAAAATCGCCGAGGACGTTCCGGCCAAGGTGCAACGTGATGCGAAAGTGATCGAGGCGTATCTGGGCGGAGCGGTCGCATAGCGATGCTTCAAGTGGATCACCTCAAGGTTCACTACGGCGGCATCGCGGCGGTCAAGGGCGTGAGCTTCGAGGTGGGCCGCGGCGAGATGGTGTGCCTTATCGGTGCTAATGGCGCGGGGAAAACCACGACGCTCAAGGCCATCGCCGGCATGCTCAAACCCGCGGGAGGAACCGTGCGCTATGACGGGGCGGATATCACCGGAGCGCTTTCCCACACGCTGGTCACACGCGGACTAGCGCTGGTACCCGAGGGGCGCGGCGTGTTCGCGCGTCTCACCGTGGAAGAAAACCTTGGCATGGGCGCCTACACGCGCAACGAGGCGGGCGCGGTCAAACAGGATTTGGAGCATGCCTACGCCTTGTTTCCGCGCTTGAAGGAACGTAAGACGCAATTAGCCGGCACGCTTTCCGGTGGTGAGCAGCAAATGCTTGCCATCGCGCGCGCCCTCATGAGCAAACCGAAGCTGTTGGTCTTGGATGAGCCCAGCATGGGCTTGGCACCCCTCATGGTGCAAAAGATTTTCGAAACCATCCGCAAAGTGAGAGACGAAGGCGTCACCGTGCTGCTGGTGGAGCAAAACGCCAAGCTCGCTCTGGAGGTGAGCCAGCGTGGCTATGTGATGGAAAGCGGGGAGGTGACTCTCACGGGGGACGCCAAGGAGTTGCTCGAGAACCCGGAAGTGCGTAAAGCGTATTTGGGAGAGTAATAAAAAAAGGGAGCCGCTTGGCTCTCCTTGAAGTAAGTCTAAATCAGTCGTCCCGGTGCTTTTTCTTCCAGCCTTTCTTCTTGCCTTTTCGGTGGCCAGGAGGACCTTCATGCTCCTCTGCTTCGACGACTCGCACGCGCTCCTTCACCACGACCTTTTCTTTAACCACGACATCGGGTTTCCGGGTGCTGGAACCCACGGCCGCGCCTGTTGCGCCACCGATGGCACCGCCAATGATGGCACCTTTGGTACCCCCAACGTGGGAGCCGACTCCCGCGCCCACACCACCGCCCACCGCGCCACCTACCACGGCCCCGAGATCGACATCACCGGCTTGCACCATGCTGGCGGCGAGCGCCAGCACCAACCCCAACCCCGAGAACATAGAAACGTATCGCATGCATGACCTCATCATTAAGTGCGTTCAAGCGAACAACGCGAAGGCACAACGCAGTACCCATGCCTTGCCCGAAAGGTCAAATCCAGCGAGAGATTTGTCACGAAACCCAGTCCCGGGCCACGAGAAAGTCCGTGTAAAGCCGAGCTTCGGCACTCCCAGGTTCGGGGTGCCAATCGTAGCGCCACTTCACGATGGGCGGCAGCGACATGAGTATGGACTCCGTGCGCCCTTGAGATTGCAGGCCAAACAAGGTGCCGCGGTCGAAGACGAGATTGAACTCCACGTAGCGCCCGCGCCTGTAGGCTTGAAAGTCGCGCTCACGCTCGCCATAGGCAATATCGCGGCGGCATGCAACGATGGGTGCATAGCCTGTTAGGAAATTTTTCCCCACGTTACTCATCAGCGCGAAGGAGAAGCCGAAATCCTGGTCGGCTAGATCGTCGAAAAAAATGCCGCCGATGCCGCGCGGTTCCTTACGATGTTTCAGATATAAATATTCGTCGCACCATTTCTTGAAGCGCGGATGATAGTGCTCGCCGAAGGGATCAAGCGCCGCCTTGCAGGTGCGATGGAAATGAACGGCGTCTTCCGCGAAGGCGTAGTAAGGCGTTAAATCCATGCCCCCGCCGAACCACCACACTGGGTCCGCGCCTGCTTTTTCCGCCAAGAAGTGGCGCACGTTCATGTGCGCGGTGGGCACGTAAGGATTGCGCGGGTGCAACACAAGGGAAACGCCCATGGCCTGAAATCCGCGCCCGGCCAGTTCTGGCCGCGATGCCGAGGCGGATGGCGGCAGTGCCGCGCCCAATACATGGGAGAAGGAAACCCCCGCGCGTTCGAATAGATTGCCTTCTTCCAGCAGGCAGCTTAATCCACCGCCGCCCTCCGTACGCTCCCATCCGTCGCGGCGAAACTGCTTGCCATCGAGTTCTTCCAGTTTCTTAACGATATTCTGCTGGAGTTCCAGGAGAAAGCAGCGTACGGCTTCGGTGTTCACGAACGCTTTGGGGCCAGGGCGCGATAACCGATGTCACGCCTCATATGTTTGCCAGGGAATTTAATTTGGCCGGCGGCTTCGTAGGCACGGCGCTGCGCGACGCGCACCGTGTCTCCGAGCGCCGTCACGCAAAGCACACGGCCGCCATGGGTGAGGATGCGCCCTTCCTCATTCCTGGTGCCCGAGTGAAAGACGTGAACGTCGTCGCTGTCACGAGGAATTCCGCTGATCTCATCGCCCTTGCGCGGATCGCCGGGATAGCCCGCGGCCGCGAGCACAACGCCCAGCGCGACGCGCCGGTCCCACTGCGCCTCGATGCGATCCAGCGTGCCATTCACGCCATGTTCCACGAGCGCGAACAAATCGCTCTTCAAGCGCATCATGATGGGTTGCGTTTCCGGGTCGCCCATGCGGCAGTTGAATTCCAGCACTTTAATTTGGCCATCCGGCGTGAGCATGAGTCCGGCATAGAGAAATCCCGTGTAGGGTTCGCCATTAGCATCCATCGCGGCCACGGTGGGCTGAATCACTTCGCGCATGATGCGCGCGTGCAACTCCGGTGTGACCATGGGCGCCGGCGAGTACGCACCCATCCCACCCGTATTGGGCCCTTGGTCTTTGTCGAGCAGGCGCTTGTGATCCTGGCTGGTGGCAAGGGGCAAGATGTTGCGCCCGTCCACCATGACGATGAAGCTGATTTCCTCGCCTTCGATGTACTCCTCGATCACCAGCTTATTACCGGCGCCCCCTAGCGAATTGGACTGCATGAGCTGGTTGATTCCGGCGTAGGCTTCGTCCGCGGTCATGGCCACGATCACGCCCTTGCCACCCGCCAATCCATCCGCCTTGAGCACGATCGGCGCGCCCTGAGCATCCACGTAGGCATGGGCTCGCGCGGCATCGGTGAATGTCTGGTGGCGCGCGGTGGGAATGCCGTGCGCCACCATGAAATCCTTGGCGAAATTCTTGGAACTCTCCAACTGCGCGGCCTTGTGCGTGGGACCGTAGATTCTTAATCCTTCGGCACGGAAGGCGTCCACGATACCCTCGGCCAGCGGCGCCTCCGGGCCTACCACGGTGAGCGCGATGGATTCGCGCTTGGCGAACTCCAGCATCTCGCCAATATTGTTCAGGAGCGTGTTGACCACTCCGTCCTCGCCGTCCGTGCCTCCATTGCCGGGCGCGACGTGGATTCGTCCCACACGGGGGGATTGAGCGAGGCGCCAACCCAGCGCATGTTCGCGGCCGCCGCTACCGATGAGGAGGAGATTCATGTGTGCGTGAGGCGTGAGCCGTGAGGCGTGAGGCAAAAAACTCGCTCGTGCCTGGCGTCAGTGCGTTAGTGGCGAAAATGGCGGACTCCCGTGAATACCATGGCGATGCCATGCTCGTTGGCGGCGGCGATGACTTCGTCGTCGCGCATGCTCCCGCCAGGTTGAATGATGGCTTGGGCACCGGCCTTGGCGACGACGTCCAAGCCATCCCGGAAAGGGAAGAAGGCATCGGAGGCCACGACCGACTTAACCAGAGGCAAACCGGCATTCTCGGCCTTGATCGCGGCGATGCGTGCGCTATCGATACGGCTCATCTGCCCTGCGCCCACCCCAAGCGTTTGCCCATCCTTGCAAAACACGATGGCATTGGACTTGACGAACTTGGCCACGCGCCAGGCAAACATGAGATCGTTCATTTGAGCGGGACTAGGTTGCACGCGCGTTACGACTTTTAATTCCTGAACTCTAACGTTTCTGAAGTCCGGTGTTTGCACCAGCAAACCGCCGCCCACGCGTTTGCTATCCCATGTGTTGGGCTGCGAGTGCATGGCAATTTCCAACACGCGCACGTTGGCCTTGGCGGATAACACGCGTATCGCCTCCGAGGTAAAACCCGGTGCCATGAGTACTTCTGCGAATTGCTGCGTTAGCGCTTGCGCGCAAGCCTCGTTGACTTCCCGGTTGAACGCAATGATGCCGCCGAAAGCCGAGGTGGGGTCGGTGCTGAAGGCGCGCCGGTACGCGGCTTCGGCAGTTTCGCCGGTGGCCACGCCGCAAGGGTTGGCATGCTTGACGATCACGCAGGCGGATTGTTTGAAGGTCTTTACGCACTCCCACGCGGCATCGCTGTCAGCGAGATTGTTGAACGACAACTCCTTGCCTTGCAATTGGCGGTAACTGCTTAGACTACCGGCGGTGGGTTCCAGATCGCGGTAGAAGGCCGCTTCTTGATGAGGATTTTCGCCGTAGCGCAAATTCTGCACTTTCACGTGGGAGAAATTGATCTGGTCCGGAAATGCCGCGCGATGCCCGTTCGCATCGAGCGCAGTGAGGTAATTTCCGATGGCGCCGTCATAGGCGGCGGTGTGGGAGAACGCCTTGCGCGCCAAGCGAAAGCGCGTCTCGGTACTGGTGTTGCCGGCCGCCCTTAATTCCTGCAGCACGGGGGCGTAGTCCGCCGGGTCCGTGACGATGGTCACATGGGCGTAATTTTTGGCCGCGGCCCGCACCATGGTAGGGCCGCCGATGTCGATGTTCTCGATGGCAGCTTCCAAGGTGCAGTTTGGTTTCGCCACGGTCTGTGCGAAGGGATAGAGATTGACCACCACCAAATCTATGGTGCCGATACCGGCGGCTTCGATGGCACGCATATGACCAGGCAGGTCACGCCGCGCGAGGATACCGCCGTGCACTTTGGGATGAAGCGTCTTGACGCGGCCATCCAGCATTTCGGGAAACCCGGTGTAGTGGGACACTTCGGTCACGCGCGCGCCACTCTCCGATAGAAGTTTGGCGGTCCCGCCCGTGGACAACAAATTGAATCCCAGAGCCAGCAATTCGCGCGCAAGCTCCACAACGCCTTCCTTATTCGAAACGCTGATGAGTGCTTGCTTCATCTAAGGAGTCTTGATGCGGTACGTTTGCATTTTCTTGCGTAGCGTGTTTCGGTTCAATCCGAGAATGTCCGCCGCCTCGGTCTGATTGCCCCCCGTGTGATTGAGGATGACCTCGATCAAGGGCTTTTCCACGCATTGGATCACCATGCCGTATACGCCCGAGGGTGTTTCGCCATCGAGATCGCGAAAATAACCCTCCAAGGTCTTGCGTACACAGCGAGCGAGTTCGTTTTCTCCGCTCATGCTGCCTCCTCCCACGGGTACTCTTGCATGTGACCGAAGAGACGCTCTACTTCGGCCAGCTGCCCGGTCCCTGTTTCCTGTTCGTTGATGCGCCGCCGGAATTGCTCCGCGCCCGGCAAGGTCTTTGTGTACCACCCGATGTGTTTGCGCGCGACGCGCACGCCGGTGTGCTCGCCGTAAAAAGCGTATAGCTCGTGTAAGTGGCCTATGAGCACGCCGAGAATTTCCTCCGGCGCGGGCGGAGGTAATGTCCGGCCGGTTTCCAGGTAGTGATTGATTTCCCGAAAGATCCATGGGCGCCCTTGCGCGGCCCGGCCAATCATGACGGCGTCGGCGTGGGTGGCGGCTAGCACCTCCTTCGCTTTTCGCGCCGTGGCAATATCGCCGTTGGCGATGATGGGGATGCTCACGGCGAATTTCACCGCGGCGATGGTCTCGTACTCCGCTTCTCCGGTAAAGCCACACGCGCGCGTGCGGCCGTGAACCGTGAGCGCTTTCACACCGGCCGCCTCGGCGATCCTGGCGATCCGAACCGCATTCTTGCTGTGCCCGTCCCATCCCGTGCGGATCTTGAGAGTGACCGGTACCTCCACCGCTTGCACGACCGCATCGAGAATGCGCCCGACAAGTACCTCGTCCCTGAGCAATGCGCTGCCCGCTTGCACGTTGCACACCTTTTTCGCGGGACATCCCATGTTGATGTCGATGATCTGCGCGCCGGTTCCTACATTGTGGCGAGCTGCCTCGGCGAGCATTCTGGGATCGGCACCGGCGATTTGCGCGGACACCGGTTGCACTTCTCCATCGTGATTGGTTCGGCGTTGCGTCTTTTCCGTGCCATAAAGGCGCGGATCGCTGGTCACCATCTCCGAGACGGCCATGGCCGCGCCCAGTTTCTTGCACAACTGGCGAAAGGGCCGGTCGGTTACACCCGCCATCGGCGCCGCTATGGTTTTATTTTCGAGCGTGTAAGGGCCGATTCGCATGGGTTGCGCGGGAGATAGCGAGGGAAGGACGCGGGAAGGGTGCGATTGTAGCGCAAGCTCTTATCGCTTGTATCCGCCGGGGAGGAAAAACGAAAAATGCAGGCCCGGCAATTACAAGCCGAACATCATGTGGCGCGCGAAAGCGGTGCGTAGAGGTTTAAAGCGAGCGAGCGAGGACAAAGCTAGAGTTCGCCCGGCTCGCACAGCGGGATGCGAACTTCCAAAAATCCCCACCAACGCATCGGTGAGACGGACGCTTTGGCTTCGGTCCCGGTGCCGGTTGCTCGCGAATTCCCGCAGAATCGCCGGGTCGCCAGGATCGGCTGGCCGTTTCCATAGCAATTCGCGCAATGCCCAGATGTCGCGCAACCCAAGATTGAATCCCTGCGCCGCGACGGGATGAATTTGCTGCGCGGCGTTTCCCACGCGAAGGGCGCGCCCTTGCGAGGTGCGTGGTTCCACCACCAAGCGCAAGGGAAATCGCGCGCGCGGGGACACGCGGGTGAAGCGCCTTGCCCACGGGCCGAAAGACTCGGAGAGGGCTTGCGTGAACTCGCTGTCCCGCGCGTTCATCAGCGCATCGCCCCGCTCGGCGGACACCGTCCAAATGAGCGCGAAATGATCCTCGAAGGGCAACAAAGCGATGGGACCCGTCTCGCAAAATCGCTCATGGGCGCGGTTCAGATGGGGTTGCTGCGACCACACCTCGGCAACGATGGCCCATTGCGCGTAGTCCTTGACGCTGACGCCGTCCGAGGGCCGGCCGCCGCCCTCGGCATGAATGACCAAGGGTGCGCTCACTATCTCGGATTTGCCCGCTTCTAGTTCCACTTCAGCGGTGTGCGCACTCATGCTGGCGGTGCGCGCGGTGCAACCGAAACGAATCTCCGCGTTGGTGTGCTCTTGCAGTTTGTGCGACAGTGCCTGGCTAAGATCGTTGAATGTCGTGACATGCCCTAGCGCGGGCACGCGGCATTCGCTGGCGCGCAAGGTAACGGGTGCCAGCGCGCCGCGGTCCGACACGCGAATCTGCGTGATGCTAGTGGTATTGGACAGCGCCTGCCATACGCCCAGGCGCTCAAGGATCAGACGGCTGCCCTGCGAGAGCGCCAGAATTCTGCGGTCGTCCCGGGGAGTGGCAGCCTCGCGCTTCTCCGCGATGAGGATGCGGTACCCCAGCGATGACAGGGCAAGACCGGTGGCAATCCCAATAGGCCCCCCGCCGATGATGACGGCATCGAACGTCATCTAACGGCGCATCAGCCGTTCGATGTCCGCGACGGCTTTGGGCGCGGCCGCCGTGAGAATCTCACAACCTCTAGCAGTGACCAGAGCGTCGTCCTCAATGCGCACACCGATGTTCCAGAAGCGCTCCGGAACGTCGCTGGCCGGCCGCACATAGCATCCAGGTTCCACAGTGAGCATCATGCCTGGTTCAAGGGCGCGCCACTCGCCTTCGTGCTTGTAGTCGCCGCAATCGTGTACGTCCATGCCCAGCCAATGGCCCGTACGGTGCATGTAAAACTTGCGATAGTCCCCGGATTCGATGAGTCCCCCGAGGCTACCTTTGAGCAAGCCCAGATCGATCATGCCCTGGGTGAGAACCTTGACGGCGGCGTCGTGCGGGGCCTGGAATGTCTTCTTCGGCTTGACTTCGGCGATGGCAGCGGCTTGCGCGGCCAGCACTAATTCGTAGATAGCGCGCTGCGGCCCGCTGAATTTTCCCCCGATGGGAAAGGTGCGCGTGATATCGGCCGCGTATCCATCCAATTCGCATCCGGCATCGATGAGCAGCAGATCGCCATCCTTCATCTTGGCGTCGTTGGCGGCGTAGTGCAGCACGCAGGCATTGGCACCGCCGGCCACAATGGACGTATAAGCAGGAGCCTGCGCGCCGTGACGGCGAAACTCGTGCAACAACTCCGCCTCGATTTCGTACTCGTAACGCCCCGGCTTGGTGGCCACCATGGCGCGCTGGTGCGCCGCCGAGGAAATTTCGGCGGCCCTGCGCATGGTGGCAACTTCCTTCTCATCCTTGCGCAGCCGCATTTCATCCAGGATCCGCCGAATGTCATGCAGTTGGGAAGGGGCTGAGATGCCGCTGCGGATTTGCGCGCGCACGGCGTTCAACCATTTCATCAGGCGCGCGTCCCAGTCCGCGTGTTCTCCCATATCGCAATAGAGCACCGGTTGGCCTGCCAGTAACTCGGGCAGTTTTTCGTCCAAGGTTGAAATGGAATGCGCTTCGTCGAAACCGAACGCGCGTTTCGCCTGCGCCGGACCATAGCGAAAACCGTCCCAAATTTCGCGCTCCATATCCTTGTCGCGGCAGAACAGTATGTTCCTCGGTTTTTTTCCGGCGATCATCACCACGACGGATTCGGGTTCGGTGAATCCGGTGACGTAGTAGAAATAACTGTCGTGGCGGTAGGGATAGTGCGTGTCCCGGTTACGCTGGCGCTCAGGTGCCGTGCGAAGAACCGCAACGCCAGCTTTCATGGCGCTTGCAAGGCGCTTGCGGCGCGAGCGGAATACGCTTGTTTCGGCCATGGGGGAATTTTAGTGGGGAGGATTTAAGGGATTATAGCGAGCGCTCTACGCGCCCGCGCGCGGCTTCATGATACGGGCAAGATCAAGATCCCACGCATTTCCCGCCGTTTCCAAGGCCGCGATGACGTTGTATCTATCCTTGGGGGCGCGGTTCTGGCTTAGTTTGAACTTGCCCAGGAGTTCGGTGACGATGAGTTCGAATCCGACGATGTGAGCCGCCATCGTTGTGAGGTAAGCCGGATCCGCGGGGAGTTGCCAATGGGTGCCATTTTCTTTCTCGAAGCGTTCGGTCAAGTTCGCGGTCAAGCGCAGGATGCTGGCTTCATCCTCGATCAACCGGCATGTTCCGCTGGCGTGCACGACGGCGTAATTCCACGTGGGGACGCTGGGATGCTGGCCATACCAGGCGGGAGAAATATAGCGGTGCGGGCCGTGGAAGATAGCGAGGTGACGGCCCTGAGAAAGACATTTCCAATGCGGGTTCGCGCGCGCCATATGGCCGCTCAGTGTCCCGTAGGGTGTAGTTCCGCGCTCTAGGGTCAGGGGAAGGTGGGTGACTTGAATATCGCCATCGGCGTGGCTCACCAAGGTGGCGAAGGGCGCGCTATTGATGAGACCGTGCATTTCGCCGGTGTCGCGTTCGTTGAAGTGGGTGGGAATGTAGATCATGAGAGCCGGTCTCGTGCAAGCTGGTCTGCTTGCGCTAGCCGCTCGGGCGTGCCCACGTCCAACCACAGCCCGTCGTATTTACACCCGCTTATATCGCCTTGCGAGATCGCTTGCTTCAAGAGCGGTCCCAATGCGGCGCGGGTACCCGGTACGATGTAGGCGAAGAATGACCGCTTGTAGACTCCGATGCCACTGAAGGTATAGGGCGGCGATGACGCGAATGTCACGCGTTTGCCCTCCAAGGAAAAATCGCCTTTTGCGTTGTGAGCCGGATTGTTCACCAGCACCAAGTGGGCATTCTTTGCGTGGGACGCCAGCATGGCGGCTCTTGGCAGCAGCGCCGCGAAATCGAAGTCGGTGAAAATGTCGCCGTTCACCACGACAAAACACTCGCCCTCCAAGAGGGGCAGCGCCTTGGCTATCCCCCCCGCGGTTTCCAGCGCGGTTCCTTCGCTGGAGTAACGTATGCGAACTCCGAAGCGGGAGCCATCGCCGAGGTATGACTCGATCTGGCCGCCGAGCCAGGCATGATTGATGGCGATATCGGCGAAACCCGCCGCTTGGAGGGCTTCCACATGCCATTGAATGAGGGGCTTTCCGCCCGCCTCCAGAAGACATTTAGGCGTGCGATCCGTCAGGGGCCGCATGCGTTCGCCACGGCCCGCGGCAAGAATCATGGCTTGGGGCATCGCGGTCGTCAAAACGTGAGCCCCGCCGTAATCGACTTGCCTTGCAGTTCGTCCAGCAACCGTATCATCGGATTTAGCTCGGCATAGCGCGCGCAGGCTTTGCGCAGGTAGGCCATCACCAGCGGAAGATCCTTGAGATACCCATCCTTACCATCGCGGTGCCACAGGCGCGCGAAAATTCCCAACACCTTCAAGTGGCGTTGCACCCCCATCCACTCGAAGTCCTTGTAGAACTCGCCGAAATCGGCGGGCACGGGAAGGGAGGCTTTGCGCGCTTGTTGCCAATAGCGCGCGGTCCAGTCCAGCACGCGTTCCTCGTCCCACGCGATGTAGGCGTCCTTCAGGAGCGATACCAAGTCGTAGGAGATGGGGCCATGGACGGCGTCCTGAAAATCGAGAATGCCGGGATTGGGTGCGCCGATCATCAAATTACGCGAGTGATAGTCGCGGTGAACGTAGACCTTACCCTCGTTCAAGTTGCGCGCTAAAACCGTATTGAAGACTGCTTCCAACCGCGAGCGTTGGCCAGGCGTTAGGGCCGTGTTGAGATGGCGCTGTATGTACCAGTCCGGAAATAACATCACCTCGCGGTGGAGCAACGCGTGGTCGTAAGCGGGTAATTGACCCGCTCGGCTAGCCAGTTGAATGCTTATCAAGGCGTCAATGGCATCGCTATAAAGGCCGCCGGCATTTTCCGGTGACAAGCGCTGTAGATAGGTTTGGGCGCCAAGATCGCTCAGCAGCAAGAATCCGGCGGCGAGATCTTGCTCCACGATGCGCGGGACGTGCACGCCCGCGTCGTGGAACAACTTCGCGACGTGCACGAAGGGGCGGCAATCCTCCTGGGGCGGAGGTGCGTCCATGGCGATCAGCGTTTGCCCGTTCACGAATACGCGGAAGTAGCGCCTAAAGCTGGCGTCCGCGGAGGCAGGCTCGATTCTCAGGCTTGCTTGGCCAAGCCGTTCGTGCAGCCAAGTTTCTAGTAGTTGTTGCCGGTTCATGCCAGCGGAATTTGGTGTGCCAAAAGTAAAAGGTAGAATTGTAGCTTCCAATCCCTCTCCGCCATCTCTCGCCAGCATGTCTTATCGACCCCGCGTACTCGCGGCTTGTGCAGCGGCGGCGTTCGCGTCATCGGCCATGGCGGAAGAGCTAGGGCTGAAGCTTGATCGGCCTGGTCATCCGGATCTGAAGGCGCATTCCGCCAGTTCCGAAGAGGATTCGCCTTTCTTGATCGAGGCCGACCGTCTGGCGGGCTACCAAACAGGAGAATTTCACGCTCAAGGCGATGTGAAACTAAGCGGCCGGGGAATGCAGGCTTGGGCCGATGATTTGTTCGGATCGCTGGCGGAGAACGAACTTTCAGGAAGCGGCCATGTAAAGATCGACCGCGGGGGCGATGTCATCACGGGGAGCCGGTTTTTCTTCGACACGGATACTAACTCTGGTTACATCGAAGAACCCACATATTACATCAAGCAATATGGCGCGAGAGGCTGGGCCCGGCGCGCAGAATTCGCCGGCCAAGATCGCTTTCAGGCCACCAAGGCAATCTATACCACTTGCGAGCTGGGCCACGATGACTGGTATCTCAAGGTGAGCCAGCTCGATATAGATAGAACGCGCGACATCGGTGAAGCGAGGAACGCAACCTTACGTTTCAAGGAAGTGCCCATTCTGTACTCCCCTTGGCTCGACTTCCCTGTGGGAAGCAAGCGCAAGACAGGATTGCTCGCGCCTTCCATTGGCACCACGCAAAAAGGCGGATTTGAGATCACGACTCCGCTCTACCTTGATCTGGCGCCCAATTACGACGCCACCGTATCGCCGCGTTTCATGAGCAAGCGCGGTCTGTTGTTGAAGAACGAATTGCGCTATCTCAACCGGTCTTTTTCAGGGGAGTTGCACGCGGAGTACTTACCCGATGACCTGGTTATAAACGACTCGCGCTACGGTCTCGCCTTCAAGCATACCCATGACTTGGGCGGTGGTTTTTCGGCGTCCCTCAACTTAAATAAGGTTTCCGACGACCAATACTTCATCGATTTGAGCGACAAGATTTCCGTGACCTCGCTCACGAACTTGCCGCGGGAAGCGTCCTTGGCCTATAACGGTGGTTGGTGGAATGCCGGCGTAAGAACGCAGCGGTTTCAAACCCTGCAAGACCCCTTGGCGCCGGTGGTGCCTCCCTATGCGCGCGTCCCGCAAGTTACCTTGAACGCATCGCGTGCCAATGTACAGGTCTTCGCCCTGAACTTCCAAGGGGAGGTGGCGGCCTTCCGGCATCCCACGCAAGTGGAAGTTGTGCGGCAACTCTATTACCCGAGCGTGCAAATCCCCCTGGATGCTGGCTACTTTACTTTCACCCCCAAGGTGGGCCTGCATCACCGGCGCTACAACTTCACCAGCACCGCGCAAGAAGACGAGACGCGCACTTTGCCGGTCTTGAGCTTGGACTCAACGGTAATCATGGAGCGCGACGCCACATTGTTCGGCCAGGCTTTCTTACAGACCCTGGAGCCGCGCTTGTACTATGTGTACATTCCCTACGAGGATCAAAGCAAATTTCCTCTTCTCGACACGGCCGTGGCCGACTTCAATTTTGGCCAGATTTTCACCGAGAACCAATTCAGCGGCGCGGATCGCTTGAACGACGCCAACCAACTCACGGCGGCGGTCACTAGCCGCTTGCTCGATTCGGAGTCGGGCGAAGAAAGACTGCGGGCCGTTCTGGGCCAGCGCTATTACTTCAAGTCGCAACAGGTGACACTCAACAACCAAGTGCGTGAGTTCAATCGTTCCGATGTGCTGGCCGTGTTAAATGGCAAGCTGACGCGGGACTGGTCGGTGGATTCGGTGTTGCAATACGACATCAACAACGGGCAAGCCCAAAAGTTGAGTGTGGTGTTTCGCTACCAGCCCGAGGCAGGCAAGGCCGCCAATTTTGGTTATCGCTTTCAGCAAGATACTCTGAAGACTCTGGATATCTCCTCGCAGTGGCCGCTTTCACGCCAATGGACGGGGCTGGCGAGGTGGAACTATTCGCTTCAGGCCCGTCACATCGTCGAAGGCTTGGCGGGCCTTGAATATAATGCTGGATGCTGGGCCGTGCGCATGGTGGCGCACCGGTTCGCCACGGCGACCTCGGACCTGGTGAAATCGTTCTTCGTGCAATTGGAATTCACGGGGCTCACGGGCCTGGGCAGTAACCCCCTCGACGTTCTGCGGCAGAACATTACCGGGTATACGAAGACCACCGATTTACCCAATAAAGGAACTAACCCATGATGCAGATAGGGAAATCTTACGTCCTCGCATCGGTTCTGGCGGGAGTCATTGGAACCGGCATTGGGGCCGAGCAGCCGCGCAATAGCAAGGTCGTGGCGCTGGACCGAGTGGCCGCCGTGGTGAACGAGGACGTCATTACCTCGCTGGAGTTGGCGAATGAGGTACAACGTAGCGAGCAAATCCTCAAGAAGCAGGGGACGAAAGTTCCGCGCTATGACGAGTTCGAGCGCCAGATATTGGAAAGACTCATCACCAAGCGCGTGCTGCTGGCGAGCGCCAAGAATTTCGGCGTGCAAGTCAACGACGCCGAGCTTGAAAAAGCGTTGGAACGGATCGCCGAGGATAACAAGATGACGCCCGCCGGCTTGCGCGAGGCCGTGGAGCACGATGGGCAGGAGTTCGCGAGTTTTCGCGCAGAAATCCGCGCGGAAATTATCATCGCCCGCTTGAAGGAGCGAGAAGTCGATAGCAGGCTCACGGTGACCGATGCCGAAGTGGCATCCTTCTTGAGCCGGCAAGAGTCACAAGGGGCGGGCAAGACGGACGAATACAACGTGGCGCACATTCTCGTGGCGGTGCCAGAGCAAGCGGAAGAAGAAGAAGTCAAGCGCCGCAAGGCGAGGGCGGAGGAAGCTCTCGCCCAGCTAAATAAAGGTTTGGATTTTGCGCAGGTGGCGGCGGTCTACTCCGATGCGCCGGATGCATTGCAAGGCGGTGCCATGGGATGGCGCTCGCCCGCGCGGTTGCCTTCGCTCTTTGTCGAAGCTCTTCGAAAGTTACGCCTGGGAGAAACGGCAGTTCCCTTCCGAAGTCCCGCTGGTTTTCACATCCTAAAACTGACCGAC
>SHXO01000067.1 GCA_009693245.1 Betaproteobacteria bacterium
TCCCTTCATCGCCGCCAGCGCGACTTGCGCCTTGAACTTCGCGGTCAATTTCCGTCGTGGCCTTCTCTTGCTCATGGTCTTGCTCCTCTTGGTTGGAAGCAAGGCTATCAATTATCCGCGTGTCCGAAAATCCGAAGCCCTCTCTTGCCGCTTTCGCCGAAACCTCGGAGCCCGAGGAAATAATGCGTGTGCTGCGCGAATACCACGCCGAGATGGGAGAAACCATCGTTGCCCACGAAGGCACGCTGGAGCGCTTCGCGGGCGATGGCATGATGGTGTTCTTCAACGCCCCGGTTCCTATTCCAGATCCAGCGCAACGCGCCATCCGCATGGTGGTGGAAATGCGCTCGCGGCTCGCGGGTCTGACGGCAAGCTGGCGCAAGCGCGGATTCGATCTGGGCTTCGGCGCCGGTATCGCTCAAGGTTACGCCACTATCGGCGCCATCGGTTTCGAGGGGCGCATGGATTACGGCGCCATCGGCACCGTGACCAATCTGGCCGCGAGGCTATGTAGCGAGGCCACTCACGGACAGGCGCTCATCTCGCGCAGAGTGCTTTCCTCCATCGAGGACATCGCCGATGTGGAGCCGGTGGGCGAGTTGCAATTGAAAGGGTTCCTTAAACCGGTGACTGCTTTCAATATCGTTGGATTGAAGGGCGGCTAGTTGGCGAGCGTGATCATCGCCAAGCTCGCCACCAGCAAACACATGCCCGCAACTTCTGTTGCGGTGAGGGATTCCCGGAAAATTCTTCGGGAGACGATCGCGCCGAAGAACAACTCGATCAAGGCCAAGGTGCGCACATGAGCCACGGGTTCGATGGCCATGGCGGTAAACCAGCCCGCCGATGCGGTGGCGCCCATGCCCCCCGCCAAAAGGGAAGTGCGCCACACCAGAAAGCACCTCCCGATTACTTGTGGGTCTCGCCAGCACAACCATCCCCCTAGCAAGATCGTCTGGATGATTTGTGCCGCGAGCAAGGTGGACCCGGCAGCCATGAGAAAAGGCGTTCCTTCCAACGACAAGGCCGCGCCGCGAAACCCCACGGCGGAGAGCGCGAAAAAAGTGCCCGAAGCGATTCCCAGTGCAGCGGAACGCGAAGTCCATCCGGAAAAAAGTGTTTGCAGCGGCCGTGCTCGGTCCGCCGGGGAAAATAGCAACACGCCAAAAGTCCCCAGCACCACCGCCAGGACCACGCTGAAGGTAAGCGGGTCGCGCAGAAACATCAATCCGAAGACGGCGACTTGCAGTGCCTCTGTCTTGGAGTAAGCCACGCCGATGGCGAAACTCTTTTCCTTCATGACTCGCAGCAAAAGTGCAGTGGCGATGATCTGCGAGACGGCACCCAGCATCACCCACCCACCGAAAGAGCCGTTGGGATGTGGAATGGAGTAGTTACCCAACCAGTGCAGCGCGCAGAACCAGAGCGCCGCGAAGGGCAGTCCGAATAGAAATCGGACCAGCGTGGCGCCCAGCGCGCCTAACTCCGCGGTGAGATGTTTCTGGGTGGCGTTACGCAGCGTCTGCGCGAAGCTTGCGCCAATGGTGATGGCGATCCACAGCCACGGGGGAGGCGGCACGGGTCCTTGAATACGAATGCTTAGCCGCGTCCCACCCAAGGCATCTTCGTGGCCATGATGGTCAGGAATTGAACGTTGGCGTCCAGAGGAAGGCTCGCCATGTGCAGCACCGCGTTGGCCACATGTTGCACGTCCATCAGAGGTTCCACCTTGATGGTGCCGTCGGCTTGCGTCACGCCCTTTGCCATTCTCGCCGCCATCTCGGTCAGCGCGTTGCCGATGTCGATCTGCCCGCAGGCGATGTCGTACTTTCTGCCGTCGAGAGAAGTGGACTTGGTCAAGCCGGTGATGGCGTGCTTGGTGGCGGTGTAGGCAACGGAATCGGGGCGCGGATTGTGGGCGGAGATGGAGCCGTTGTTGATGATGCGGCCGCCTTGCGGGCGCTGGTCCTTCATCATCTTGAAGGCTTCCTGGGTGCACAGGAAAGATCCGGTAAGGTTGATGTCCACCACGTTCTTCCACTTCTCGAAGGACAAGTCTTCGAAGGGAATGCCATTGGCGCTGACGCCGGCGTTGTTGAACAACACGTCCACCCGTCCGAACTTTTCCTTCACGATAGCGAACAGCGCCTTCACGGACTCCGGATTGCTGACGTCGGTGGGAACCGGCCATCCTTGCGACCCGGCCGGCCCGGCGTCCGATATCGTGTGTCTGAGTTCGAATGTCCGGCGGCCCGCCAGAGCGACACGGTAACCGTCCTTGAGAAAAGTCAAGGCCACGGCCTTGCCGATTCCAGATCCCGCGCCGGTGATCACGGCGGCTTTATTGTGCGAACCCATGTGGTCCTCCTGTTGGTGGGCAGAGCGTGACGATGTGATGATAACGCAGTGGCGCCGGTCCGTTTACCGGACATGACCCTATACTGCGCTTGCATGAGAGGGGAGGAGGAGAGCATGAACGAAAAACTGCGCAGGGTATTACTGGCCTCGTCGGTGGGGTCGGCGTTAGAGTGGTACGACTTCTTCATTTATGGTACGGCCGCAGCTCTGGTGTTCGGAGATTTGTTCTTTCCGAAACTAGATCCAGCCATGGGGACCTTGGCGGCGTTTGCCACCTTTGGCGTGGGATTCGTGGCCCGTCCTCTGGGCGGCCTGGTGTTCGGACATCTCGGTGACCGCATCGGGCGCAAACCCGTGCTGGTCATCACGCTTCTTCTCGTGGGAGGCGGTACCTTTCTGATCGGCTTCTTGCCCACTTACGAGTCCATCGGAATCTGGGCACCGGTACTTTTGATGAGCCTGCGCCTCGTGCAGGGGTTCGGTGCCGGAGCCGAGTACGGCGGTGCGGTATTGCTGGCGGTGGAGCACGCGCCACCTGGTAGGCGCGGATTCTTCGGTAGTTGGGCGCCCATCGGAGTGACCGTGGGGAACATGTCGGCCGTGGGCGTGTTCGCGCTCTTTTCCTCGCTGCCCAAGGAAGATTTCCTCGCGTGGGGATGGCGCGTACCGTTTCTCTTGAGCATCGTGCTCATCGTGTTCGGTTTCTACATTCGTGCGCGCGTGTCCGAGACCCCGGTGTTCAGCGAAACCCTGGCCAAGAACAAGCCCCTCAAGACACCTGTGCGTGAAGCTTTGCGCAAGCACCCCAAGGAGTTTTTGGTGGTGATCGGTGCCCGGCTGGCGGAGAACGGTCTGGGATATCTATTCCCCGTATTTACACTCAACTACCTTACCAAGACGCTGCAAATGGCGAAGAGCAGCGTGTTGGGCTCGTTGATGATCGCCTACGCTTTGTCCCTCCTTACGATACCGGCCTTCTCGCTGTTGTCAGACCGCATCGGCCGCCGGCCTGTGTATATGGGCGGAGCGATCTTTTGCGCGCTGCTCGCCTTTCCGTTTTTCTGGCTCGTCAACACGCAGCAGCCGGCGCTTGTGACCTTGGCATTCATCCTCGCGATATCCATTGGCGTATCGGCCATGTTCGGTCCGCAGGCGGCCTACTTCGCCGAGTTATTCACCACGCGCTTGCGCTACAGCGGATTCGCCTTCGCGCGCGAGTTGGGGTCCATCCTCGCGGGTGGTCCCGCACCCTTTCTCGCCGCCTGGTTAGTCCTTCAAGCAGACGGCCAGCCCTGGGGCGTGGCGCTCTACATCGTTGCACTGTCGCTTCTCACCGCGTTTGCTCTCTACCACGGCCCGGAAACTTACCGGGCCGATATCACCGCCGAGCGCTGACAGCTATTCCCTCCCCCGCGTGCGGGGGAGGGCTAGGGTGGGGGCAGAGGTTACGCCTTCGCCGGCATGCGCGTCGCCTGCCATGACACGAACTGAAGCGCGCCATTGCGTTTGGCCCACACGGCCGTCAGCATGAGGTCGAGCACCATGTCTTGCCCGCGCGCGGTGACTTCGAAGGTGCCGCGGCCGGTGATGATGCCTACGCTGCCGAAGACCCGGGTTTTAACCTCCCCGCGCGTAATCCTGCGGTACTTGACGGTGCCCGAGCGCATGGATTCGATGAAACTTTGTTTCGTATCGACCGTCGTGCTGGAGTGGTAGTACACCAGATCATCGGCGAACAGCCGCTCCATGGCCGCGAAGTCGTTATTTATTTGGGCCGCGTAGCGCGCTTCCTCCGCGCGCAGGACTGCTTCCGTGGTGATGGCATCGCCACCGCCGGCCGCCACGGCGTACGAGTTGAAAGGCTGGGCCAAGGCGCGCAAGTATTCCAACATGAAAATTCTCCGGTAATTGAAGCGCCGCTACGATTTGAGCGCTTCGGGGTTGATGACTCGAATGGGTTTGCCAGCGAGGAATGCCAGGATGTTCTCGATGGACTCGCGGTAAAACTGTTGGTAAATCTCGGAGGTGCAATAGCCCAGATGCGGCGTCAGCACGGTATTGCGAGAGCTGCGCAGAGGATGGGCCGCTGGTAGGGGCTCCTCTCCATAAACGTCGAGTCCCGCGACAATGCGCCCTTCGCTAAGAGCCGCGACCAATGCCGCTTCGTCCACCAAGGGCCCGCGCGATGTATTGACCAGGATCGCTCCGGGCTTCATGCGGGCCAAATCTTCCGCGCCGAGAATGCCGCAGGTGCGATCCGATAGCACGACGTGAAGCGAGATGGCGTCGGATTCCGCGAGCAGCGTGTTCTTGTCCACCAGACGAGCCCCGGCGGCCTGCGCTTGTTCCTTGGTCATGTTTTGGCTCCAGGCGATCACGTGCATTCCGAGTGCCTGCCCGTAACGCGCCATGCGCGAGCCAATCTTGCCCAGGCCTATGACACCCAAGGTGCGCCCTTCCAGCATGAAGCCCAGGGGTACATCGGATTGGAAATTCCACCGGCGCATGGAACGGTCCGCCTCCGGCACGCGCCGCGCGGCGGCCAAAAGCAATGCGAGGGCCAATTCGGCGGTGGTGGCCGTGGAATGCTGGGAGCCCGTGTTGCACACCGCGATACCGCGTGCGTTACAAGCCGCCATGTCGATTGTCCAACTGCGCCCACCGGTCAGCGCGATCATGCGCAGTTTGGTCAAGCGCTCGATCACAACGGCAGGGAAGGCCGTGCGTTCGCGCATGATGAGCAAAATCTCGCAATCCGAAACGGCGCTCACCAGTTTGTCCGCGTTCGCAAAGGGGTCTCCATGGAAAACCACCTCGGCTTGGCTCTCAAGTTGCGACCAATCCGCGCTGGTGCGCGCCACTCCCTGCCAGTCATCCAATACAGCGATTTTTGTCATGATTTCGTTCCTACGCTACGCGATAACGGTCGAGGATACTACGGTCGATCTCGATGCCGAGTCCCGGCCCCACCGGTACATCCACCCAGCCCTTGGAGTGGGTGAGCGGTGTCATGCTCAATTGGTCGCGGAAGGGATTGAAGGTCTGCTCGTACTCCAGCATGGGGGGCATGGGTACAAGGCAGGGAGGACAATCGGGCAGAGAAGCCAGAAAGTGCAGCGTCGCCGCGAGCCCGATGGCGGTGCCCCACGCATGAGGCACGCATTCCACGGAATGCGCCTGCGCCAGTGCGGCGATTTTCTTGCACTCCGTGATGCCCCCGGCGGCGCACACGTCGGGCTGCACGATGTCCATGGCCCGGCGGGCGAGAATCTCGCGGAAGCGGAATTTGGTGAACTCGTTCTCGCCGCCTGCCACCGCCATATCCAAGGCACGTGACACTTCCACGTAACCATCGAGGTCTTCCGGCGAGATGGGCTCTTCGAACCAATAGACACCGAGTTTCTCTAACTCGCGCCCGATGTTGATGGCCTGCGGCACGTTGAAGCAATGGTTAGCATCCACCATGAGTTGCACGCCAGGACCGATCGCATCGCGCACGGCGGCGACGCGGCTGAGGTCCTTCTTGATAGACCCCAACCCGATCTTCATCTTGATGGCGCCGAAGCCTTGCGCCACGTATCCGAGCGCTTCCTCCACAGCCTCTTCGTTTAGCCGGTCCATATTCTTGAAGTACAGGCCCGTGGCGTAAGCCTTGACCTTGGGGCGGAAACATCCGCCGGTGAGTTTGTGGATGGGTTGGTTGCAAGCCTTGCCTATGATGTCCCACAAAGCGATGTCGATCCCGCTTATCCCCGATATGGTCATGCCCGTGAGGCCGTAATCCTTCACCTTGTTGTAGAGCGCCTCCCAGATCACTTCCACGTCGAAGGGATCCTTGCCGGTCACGGAGGGTTTAAGAAGCGAATCCACGATAGCCTTGCATACGGCGGAAGGGCCGTAGCAGTCACCCCACCCGGTGATACCCGCATCCGTGCGCACTTCAACCACCAACGCGCCCTTGGTCTTGTAGTACCAGCCACGCGAAGAGGTGAAGGGCTCGTCGACGTTAACGGAGAGTTGATGAGTGATGACTTCGGTGATTTTCATGGGAGGCTATCGCTATGCATGCGTGGGACATGGCGCCAATATTAAAACCTATTCTCCGCGGCGAATAGGCATCCGTATCGGTACGAGGCGACGGTGGATGTCGCTCATCTTCAATTCCGGTGGCCGCCGCCCCGTTGGTAGCGCCTCGGCACAAGCAATAAGTTACGGTGGTCCGGCCTGTGTTGCGGCATGGCAATGTCGCATTTTCTAGGGGGTGGAAATCCCGTCCGGGTAACTGCTAGCCACAGGCCCGGTATCGAGCCTTGCAGTCAAGTTGGTAACAGATTGGTTGATGCGTAGGCACGAAAGCAAGCGAGGTGGAATGGCGTAGGGGTAGTTGCCGTGAAGGTTGAAGTCCCGAAATGACCGTATGGGAGCTATCCGCAAGGGTTGCGAGAGAGCCTGGAGCGGCAACCGGGGAACAAGGCGCCTGGTGTAGATGGAGTACGTAAGGCACAGTACGAGCGAGGTGCGGAGGAGAAACTCGCAGCGCTCAGCGAGCGGGTGCGCCGGCAGGGCTACCGGCCCAAGCCGGTGCGGCGTGCGTACATCCCGAAAGGGGATGGAGGGCGCAGGCCACTGGGCATCCAGAGCTTCGAGGACCGGATCGTGCTGGAGCGGCTTAGCCAAATCCTGCAAGCGCTCTGGGAGCCGAAGTTTCTGGAGTGTTCCTACGGATTTCGTCCTGGGCGCAATGCCCACCAAGCGTTACAACGCTTGGGGCAGATCATCACGCTGGAGCGTCGTCTCCACATCTGGAAGCGCCGCCATCAACTTGCCTCTGTCATTAACGTGCGCCGATTGGCGCACCCTCGCCATTGATTTCGAGACACCTTTTCGCGTGCTAGCATAATGTTAGCTAACCGCCAGTAAAGGGAGGTAATTCTATGCCAGGGACTGGCGGCTGCCTACACTCAGGCGTCACGAATTTTTGAATGTGCTGGCGGCATTTGTTCGGCGAGGCGGTGCCACGACCGCTGAATCCCGGGCACTTTGGCGAGGGAGTCTTGAACTGTTCGGCCAGCGTGAACAAAGCGTTGATATGGAGTTTGCCCTTATTCTGGCCGCGGAGAACGGCATCAGTGCGTATGACGCGCAATACATTACGCTGGCGCACCACCTTCAAACCGTATGTGTCACCGAAGACCGGCGGTTACGCAACATTTTCCCTGGCCTTACCCGTTAGATGAAGAGCTTAGGAACGGATTGAACCGACTGTAGCGCAAGTGGGCATATTGACGCACTCACACGGGTCGCATTCGGCTTCGGCCTCATCGCTCCATTGGAACACTCCAATGGATACGGCTTGTGTGTGCGATTCCTGGCCTGCGTAGGATCGCTAGTTCATGGGGTTATCCTGACTGACGGCGCATGACTCAAGTCCAGTGGAGCGCGAGCGGGTATACGCTCCCTCAATATACTTTTGTCCCTCCGCCTGAATTGGCGGATGGCTCCGTGCGCCGCTATCCCATTGTGATCGCGGGTGGAGGATTAGCCGGGCTGACTCTGGCCTGCGACTTGGCTTCGCGCGGCGTGGCCTGTGTGTTGTTGGATGAGGACGATACGGTGGGGGTGCGCGGTGCGTCCTCGCGCGGTATCGTCTACGCGCAGAAGTCGCTGGAGATCTTCGCGCGCTTAGGAATTTACGAGCAGATTCGGGCGAAGGGCGTTACGTGGTCCGTGGGACGCACCTTCGATGGCGATCGCGAGGTTTATTCGTTCAACCGGCAATTGGCGAGCGCTTCGCTGCAACCGCCCTTTATCAATATCCAGCAGTTCTATATCGAAGCCTTTCTGGTGGAGCGTATTCAAACGTTGGGTTGTGCGGACCTGCGTTGGCGTAACATGGTAACCGGTGTGGAGCAGCGCGATGATCACGTAAGGCTCATGGTGGAAACTCCCGCCGGTGCTTACGAATTGGAAGCGCAATGGTTGATCGACGCCACGGGCGCCAACAGCCCCATTCGGGATGCGTTGGGATTGGATGCCCATGCCTCGCGCTCGCCGGACCGTTGGTGCATCACGGACGTGCGCTTCAAAAAAAGCTTTCCCGCGGAGCGCTGGACGTGGATACGCGCTCCCTTCAACGACGGCCGCGCGGTGTGGCAGCACTTGATGGCGGATAACGTCTGGCGCGTGGATTTTCAGATGGGCCAGGATGCCGATCCCGAATACGTGAGCCGGCCGGACGTGGCGGCGCAAAGACTGCGCGCCTATCTCGGCGAGGATCTGGAGTTCGAGTTTGTCTGGATAGGCCCTTACCAATACCGCGATCACTTGCTCGATGAGTTCAAGGTATGGCGCGTGTTCTTCATCGGAGATAGCGCCCACGTGGTGAGCCCTTTCGGTGCGCGCGGCGGCAACAGTGGCATACAGGACGCCGCTAATCTGGCGTGGAAGCTGGCGCTCGTGCAATCGGGCGAGGCGGACGAGAGGCTGCTCGATAGCTACCACGACGAGCGGCGCGCCGCGGCCGTGGAGAATCTCCAGGTGGCCCGCCGCACTGCGCGCTTCCTCGCATCACTGAGCCCCGCGGAAAAACTGTTTCGGCAAGCAGTGCTGGATCTCGCCCGCGAGCACGCCTTCGCGCGTGCGTTGGTGGACACCGGGCGCATGTCCGTGGCTAACGCTTATCCCGTCTCGCGCCATCTTCCCCAGGGCGCGCGCTCCGTGCCAAATCTGCCGTTGCCTGGCGGGCAAGCGTTGGTGGATTTATTCAAGGAGGGAACTCGCTTCACCGCCATTGCCTTTGGGGAGGCTGTGGTAATCAATCATCCACTGGTTAAGGTCTACCATTGCGCCAGAGATGAGATGGAAAAGGTTTGGGCGGCGGAGCTCAGGTGCGTCAAGGGCAGCGTAGCCTTGCTTCGTCCCGATGGTTATCTCGCTGGTGTGTGGAACACTGCGGACATGGCGGGCATTTACGATTGCCTCCCTCGCGCGCGGCGCGAGGCGAGGTAGGGAGGTGGGAGGTGGGAGGAGAAAAAATCATGCGGATGAAAAACAAAGTAGCGCTGGTCACAGGTGCCGCATCGGGGCTTGGGCGAGCAACGGCATTGCGTCTGAGTGAGGAAGGCGCACAGGTCGTGTGCGTGGACGCGTCGGCCGGTGCCGTTGCGCAGACCGCGAGAACGATCATTACAGGCGGGGGAGAAGCGATGGCCCTCGTGGCGGATGTGACGGACGAGTCCGCATGCGCACGCATGGTGGCGGACACCCTCGCGCGCTTTGGCCGCCTCACCACCGTGGTGAACTCCGCGGGTGTGCGTCCCGAACGCCCTGGCGCAACCCCAACGCTTGCGGACTGGCGGCGGGTCATCGACATCAACTTGACCGGAACCTTCCTGGTATCGCGCGCGGCAACACCAGCGCTCACGGCAAGTTCTGGCTCCATCACCAATCTCGCTTCCATCTATGGGCTCGTGGGCGGATCGACTGGCGCGTCTTACGCCGCTTCGAAAGGCGCCATCGTCAACTTAACCCGCCAACTGGCCTTGGAACTTGCGCCCGCCGTGCGCGTGAACTGCGTATGTCCCGGAGTGATCGAAACACCGATGACGGCAGGGTTACGGCAAGATCCCGCATGGTCCGAAAGGGTGTTGAAGCGCTATCCGCTCGGCCGCTTTGGCCAGCCGGAAGAAATTGCTGCGGCGATCCTCTATCTGGCGAGCGATGAAGCCGCCTTTGTGACCGGCATTGCGCTACCAGTGGATGGGGGCTATACGGCGGGGTAACACTTGATTTTCCGCTTTTCGGGTTCGGTGTTTATGAAGCTCTCAATAAGTCAGCCCTCTGGCACCACCCCGGCACCCAAACTCTCGATGTGTGCGCAGATATCGCGCGGCCGGGTCAACCAGATTTCGCCGCGGTGCTGAAGGATGCGCTGTAGTGCACGGCGCAGGCGGCGTAGGCGGTAGGGCCGGCCCATGATGAAGGGGTGAAGGGAGATTGGACACACGAGAGGTTGGCGCCGGGACTGTAACAGCATCTCATCGAACTGGTCGGTGATCATGTCCGCGAATTCCTCCGAGGTGTGCCGGTACCAGACGATACCGCGGTTGTCGTTCACCTCGACCGGATAGGGCATCGCGAGGATGCGTCCTGCACGCGTCTTCATCCACACCGGCTGGTCGTCAATGGTCCAATCCATGAAATAGCGGTAACCGGCTTCCTGCAAGAGGTCGGGAGTTACGACTGAGTTCGACAACCAGGGGCTCATACAGCCTATGGGTGGTTTACCTTCCCGTTGTTCGATGGTGGCGGTAACACGGGCGATAAGCGCACGCTCTTCGGATTCGGGCAGTTGCCCTTGTTCCTCGGAATTGGTTTCGCCATGGCCAAGGATCTCATCGCCGCGGGCGCGCAGCTTCTCCGGAATGTCTGGCGCCACGTCGTAGATCGCGGTATTCATCTGCGCTTCTATCGGGATACCGATCTCGTCGAACAACTCGAACAGCCGCCACATGCCGACGCGGTTGCCGTAGTCGCGCCAAGAGAAGACTGAGTGGCTGGCCGCATGATCTGGCGGAGCGATCGCCGCGCCCTTGCCCGTACCAAAGCTAAAAGACTCGATGTTGAGCGCGATGTAGACGGCGAGCCGCTTACCGTCGGGCCAGGAATAATCTGGGCGCTTGGTGATATTGGAGTAAGCATAACGTCCGTGTGTTCGCAGCATCTCAATTCTCCAAGGCCGGATGCATCGTGTGCCAGGTAGTCTCGCGCTCATAGGCGCGAGCGGCGCGGTAGACCGTTGCCTCGTCCCAATGCTTGCCGATGATCTGCGTGCCCAAGGGCAGACCGCCGGCAGTGAAACCCACCGGTAGCGCAAGCGCCGGATGACCAGTCAGGTTGAAAGGTGTGCGCGCTTGCCGTGGATAGCACCTCTCCATCTCGGCCGCGTCGTTGATCGGATAGGGCGCATCCATTGACGAGGCGGTGATTGCCACGTCCACATTGGCGAGCGTCTCCTCCATCCTCGCGGTCAGGCGAGCGCGCCAGCGCGAGGCCTGCACGTAGTCGGTCGCGGAGAGGAACAGGCCAGGCAACAAGCGGCTGCGTGTCAATGCGCTATAGTCTTGCGGCCGCTCTCGCAGCCACCGAGCATGCACGGCGCAGGCCTCGGATAGAAGAATGACACGGTTGCAGGCGGCGAAGCCCAGCCACGGCGCGCCGGCCATGACGTTAAGCAGCAGCGCGTTATCGGCCACCGTGCGGGTGCGCGTGATCAATCAGCGCGAAGATTGCGTGCTCGAATATTTCGAGACCGTACTGATGGCTAGCTGATTTGGTTTACAGAGCGGCCTGACTTGACTGCGATGTGTTTCCGGTGGAATAGTGTGGCTATTTCGTAGTCTGGTGGAGATAAACTGGAGATAAACGAATGACTCAGACTGTGGATTCCAATAACGTTGTTTCGGCGCCAACCGAGAGTACCATCGGTGAGCCCGCCTCATGGTGGCCTAGCCTCGCAGGTCTTGGTTTGGGAGTCATCATTCTTGCCATGGTGGGATTCGCGCCGGGAATTGCGCACAACGCCGCCCATGACGTGCGCCACACCGTGGCGTTCCCATGCCATTGACTGGCCAAAAAAGGTTTCGGAACATCGTGGTGTCAGCGTTATTGGCCGGGCTCATCACCGGCATGCTGGCAACGCTGGTCCAAATGTTCACGACGATTCCGCTGATCGCCAGAGCGGAGGTCTATGAGCCATCCTCCGCCACGCTGCCGCAACCGGCGAGGCAAGCGGAACACCACCACATTGCCCCATGGAAACCTTCCGAGGGATTCGAGCGAATTTTTTATACCGGACTATCGACGGTGCTCGTGGCCATGGGGTATGGATTGATACTGGCCGCACTGCTGGCGCATTTCAATTGGTCCGGATGGCGCGACGGCTTGGTGTTAGGCGCCGCGGGCTTCATCGTGTTTCAGCTTGCTCCCGCCTTGGGGCTACCGCCGCGGCCACCTGGCGTGCCGGAAGCGGAACTTGCGGCACGGCAAACTTGGTGGTTGGGAACCGTGGTCGCAACCGCGTTGGGACTGGGTGCGTTGTATTGGGCGCGTACCCACTCCAAGGCAATCTGGATACTGGTTGGCGTGGTGTTGTTGGCCCTCCCGCATGTGATCGGAGCACCGCAGCCCGTGGACTGGCAACCCGCGGTGCCGCAGTCGCTGGCCCAACAATTCGCCATCGTAGCCCTTATCACGACCGCGATATTTTGGCTCATGCTCGGAAGCATCGAGGGAATGATCTTCTCCCGGCTGTTGCGCCGCTAACCCTGTTCGAAAATTCGGCGTCGCCAGTGCGATAACTGCCTCGGCTAGAATAGCAACCGCATTTCATTCTAACATTCGTTCGCTTCGCATTCCCGCCCGGGTGGTGAAATTGGTAGACACAAGGGACTTAAAATCCCTCGGCCCTTACCGGCCGTACCGGTTCGATTCCGGTCCCGGGCACCAATTTCTCGCGGTGCATTGCCTGATGGAAATCAAAGAAGCTGCTCTCTGAACAGGAGCGCCGCGATGTTCTGGACTAGCTTGCCGTGCATCCGAGGGCCGGGGATTTGATCGAAGGCACTGGCGGGATTCGAAAGCTGCGCTGGAAGCGCGGCGGGCAGGGTAAGAGCGGCGGCGTGCTCGTGGTCTACTACTTTCACAGCGCTCGCATGCCGTTATACCTGTTGACGCTGTTCGCCAAGATCGAACGAGCGAACCTGATCCAGGCGGAACGCAATGAATTGGCGAAACTGGTGGGTATCTTGGTATCTGTCTGGATGGAGAAATAACTCGATGGGACAAGCTTTCGACAGTATTGGACGCGGACTCAAGCAAGCTATCGGTCACGCCAAGTGGCGCCGCGTGAAGGCGAAGATCTACACCCCGAAGCTCGTGGACGTGGCCTCGGTGCGGGAGGGCTTGGTCATGACGCAAGAACAGTTCGCCGCGCGGTTCGGCTTCTCCGTGGCCACGCTGCGCCATTGGGAACGAGGGGACCGCAGGCCGCAAGGCGCGGCACTGGTGCTGCTCAATGTGATCGACCGCAACCCCAAGATTGTGATGCGGGCGCTGGCTTAAGTAGGGCTTCGAAAAGTGTACTTCATCTCCGCATATCTGAGATTTCTCGATCATTGTATATTGATACAGGTAAATTTCCCAAAAAAGCAGAAAAATGGCAGAGCTGACCACAACAAATTCTCATTAGTTGTGTGCCGGTAAGCGCTTTGCACACTCGGCCCATTCTCGGCCAATATGGCGGATGTGCATATCCGAGGATTTATGTAGGTGGCATATTCGCAACGCCAGTACAGCACACGAACAGTCGGAAGGACGCCTCCGCACCGCGATAACGCAAATAGAAGCAGTCGAATACTTAAATACCCAGGCCCAGCATGAGGATCCTAGCCCTCCGCAACCACCGCTTATTCGCTTTCTCTGTTGAACGAGAAGCCAGCGGCCTAAACCTTCATCTGGTTTGTAGGGCATGAAACTCGAAGAGATCCAGAACAACGCTGCCATTCGAGGCATCATTCCCGATGCCTTGGCGACAGTGGTCAGTGTTAAGTGGTTCGGTTCCTCGGCGCTGGAGCTGACTTACAAGACTCCCGCTGGGAAGGTCGCCAACGAACTCCTCTATCGCCACGATGAACCTCGCCTGGAAATTGTCGAGCTAGGGCGGCCATGGAGTTTCGATGGCGACGGCGCGTTGTTTCGTCTTGTCTCGGAAGCCCAGCGCATTCGGCTCGCCCATTTGTTTGACCCATTGCTGGCGGTGCATACCTCCGTCGACGATCCGTTGCCTCACCAGATCACCGCGGTCTATGAGTCCATGCTGCCGCGCCAGCCGCTGCGTTTCCTGCTTGCAGACGACCCTGGGGCCGGCAAAACCATCATGGCAGGACGAGCTATATCGCCGGTTCCACCTTCCGTTCGAGTTTCTGACCAACGACAAGCTGGAAGCCGCGCGTACCGGCAACTGGTTCCTGGAAACCAATCTCGTCATTGCCCGGCTCGACAAGCTTTCGCGTAACTAGGACGTGCAACATGAGCTTCAGGCGCCCGCCTGCCGTTGGGACTTGGTGGTGTGCTACTAGGCGCACAAAATGTCGGCGACTGTTTTCGGCGGTGAAACCAAGTACACCAAACGCTACCGGCTCGGGCAGTTGCTTTCGACCTTAACGCGGTACTTCCTGCTGATGACCGCCACCACGCATAATGGCAAGGAAGCCGACTTCCATCTCTTCATGGCGATGCCCTTCGGCGCTTGGCAGCGGCGGCTACATATCTCTACGAAGACGGACCTCGGTACTGGTATTCGACCCAACCGACAGTGACCAAACTAGCGGACGATAGTGCTGAGCAGTTGAGACGCGATCAGGACAAAGTGGTTCAGGAGTTGGATAAACGGCTACGTGAGGATCTGCGCCGTACCGGCGACTTCGGCCGCATTCACGCCATGCCGCATTCCGGGCAATACGTACCCGATGACGTGGACGCCCGCTTGGTCGTGTTGGGTGGCGACCACACCTACACCAAGGAGGTAGATAGCGCGGCTGAAATCGCCGCCAAAAAAATCCTCGAATCCCGTGGTAATACGCCCAGGCTGTACCGAAATTCGCTTGTATTCCTTGCGGCCGACAAGATTCGCATGCAAGACCTCGATGAAGCAATCCGCAAATATCTGGCCTGGGAGTCGATCCTGGACACCAAGGATCAACTGAACCTCGATCCCCAGCAGGTCAAGCAGGCCGAGACGCAGTTCAAGGCAGCCGAAGGCGCGGTCATAGCCCGGCTGCCGGAGACCTTCCAGTGGCTACTAGTGCCGGTGCAGGTAACGCCGCAAGAGGCAATTACGTGGCAGGCCATGCGGCTATCGGGGACCGAGGCGCTCGCCGTACGCGCGAGCAAGAAACTTCGGCCTGATCACTTGTTGACTGCCTTCGCGGGGACGATGCTTCGCATGGAGATGGACAAAGTGCCCATATGGCGTGGTGAACATGTAACGATTAAGCAACTCACCGAGGACTTCGCGCGTTACCCATACTTGCCCCGGCTCAAAGATTCATCCGTTTTGACCGGAGCCGTCCGCGATGGTTTGGCATTGCTGACATGGGAGCGCGAGAGTTTCGCCTATGCCGACAGTTTCGACGAAGGCACGGGCAGATATCGCGGCCTGCGCGGCGGACAGCTTGTATCCATAGGATACGGACAGCGCAGAGAGTTTACTGGTAAAGCCAGATATTGCACGCAAGCAGATTGACGCGGAAACCGCTTCTGCTCCCAAGTCCGCCGGCGAAGCTGACAGACCCACGAAAGAAGAGCCCGCGCCAGATCCCACACCGGTTGTGCGGGTCGCGGCACCCAAGCGCTATCACGGCACGGTGGTTCTCGACTCCGAGCGCACCGGGCGCGATGCGGGACGAATCGCTGACGAAGTGATTTCGCACTTGGTCGGTCTGGTAGGATCGAAAGTGCGGGTCACCTTGGAGATCGAAGCCGATATTCCGGGCGGCGTGCCGGACAGCGTAGTGCGCACGGTCACCGAGAATGCCCGCACTCTGAAATTCTCGAATCAGGGTTTCGAGAAGGAGTAGCAATCGGCGCTTCATGGCACGCTTTGACCGGCCTCATTCTGTTATGGCACACAAGGAATGATTTGAGAGTTTTGCGCAGGGGTACTATTGCTGGGTGGCTATGCTAAATCGTCGTGTCGAGAGCCAATTCCATTCAACCAGTTACAGGCTCAGTGTGGGTGCGATCTCACAGTCTGATTCACGGAGCAAATAAATGGCTGCCGGTACCAATGTCACTCACAAGGGAAAGTTGGTCATCAAGAACGCCGGGCTGGTGTTGTCGGGGGATGTCGGCCAGCCGGTGCTCGATGCCGACACGGTCGTGGTCATCGATGGAATTATCCACGCGGTGGGCATGGCGAAGGACTGCGACACGAGCCAAGCCGGTTCGGTGATCGACGCCAAAGGCACGACCTTGTGCCCCGGACTCATCGACAGTCACGTGCATCCCGTTTTTGGCGATTGGACGCCACGGCAAAACCAACTCGGATGGATCGACTCCACTTTGAACGGCGGGGTCACGACCATGATCTCCGCGGGGGAGGTGCATCTTCCGGGACGGCCCAAGGACATCGTCGGATTGAAGGCCTTGGCGATCACCGCTCAACGCGCATTCGAAAACTTTCGGCCGGGAGGGGTTAAGGTGCTGGCGGGTGCGCCGGTGATCGAAAAAGGCATGGTGGAGTCCGACTTTCAGGAACTGGCGCAAGCCGGGGTTTCGCTGCTGGGAGAGGTGGGATTGGGGTCGGTGAAGGCGGGCGCCGAAGCCAGGCAAATGGTGGCGTGGGCACGCAAGCACGGCATCCAGAGCACTATTCATACGGGCGGGCCTTCCATTCCGGGGTCGGGATTGATCGATAAGGACGTGGTGCTGGAAGCCGACGCCGATGTGATCGGCCATATCAACGGCGGCCACACTTCCTTGCCAGAAGCCCATGTATGCGAATTGTGCGAACGTTCCACCCGGGCCATCGAGATCGTTCACAACGGCAACGAGAAAGTGGCTATCGCCGCCGCGCAGACGGCGCGCGATCTGAAATGCCTGCATCGCGTGATTTTGGGCACCGATGGTCCCGCGGGATCGGGGGTGCAGCCGCTTGGGATTCTGCGGATGATCGCTTTGCTCGCGGGCGTTGGTGGCATCGCGCCGGAGTTGGCGTTTTGTTTCGCCACGGGCAATACGGCGAGAATTCGCAGGCTCAATTCTGGTTTGATCGAAGTGGGACGCGCCGCGGATTTTGTTTTTTTGGACCGTGCCCAGCACACGGCGGGGAGTACCTTGCTGGAGAGCGTGGCGCTGGGCGATTTGCCTGGTGTTGGGATGGTGGTTATCGATGGCATCGTCCAGTGCGGGCGCAGCCGCAATACGCCTCCTGCCGTGGAAGTGCCCGTCGTTGCATGAACTGATAGACTAATTACGTGGCGGGCAATGCTACGAACAATTAATGGAGGATCGACATGAACGAAGTGACACGCCGTAAGTTCTTAATGGGTAGTGCCGCCCTGGTGGGTGTGGCGGCCGCTCAAGCCATGGGGTTGCGCCATGCGTTTGCCGCTCATCACAAGCTAAAGGGCACGGATGCGCTGCTGGTGATCGACGTACAGAATTGCTTCATTCCGGGCGGCAGCCTAGCTGTGAAAGAAGGCGATGTCATCGTGCCTCTCATCAACAAAATCGCCAATGGCTTCGAGAACGTCGTGCTCACGCAAGATTGGCATACGGCCACCCACGTCTCCTTTGCCTCGTCACACGCGGGAAAGAAGCCCTTCGAGTTGATCGATCTACCCTACGGCAAACAAGTGCTGTGGCCAGATCATTGCGTGCAAGGGACCGAGGGCGCATCGATCCACAAGGACATCAACATCCCCCATGCCCAGCTCGTTATACGCAAGGGCTTCCACAACGATGTCGACAGTTACTCCGCGTTTCTGGAGGCCGATCGCAAGACGGAGACGGGATTGGCCGGTTATTTGAAGGGCCGGGGAATCAAACGCGTATTCGTATGCGGCTTGGCCACGGATTACTGCGTGGCTTGGTCCGCGATGGACGCGCGCAAGTTTGGTTTTGAGGCATCCGTGATCGAGGACGCCTGCCGTGGTATCGATCTAGGTGGGTCGCTGGCCAAGGCCTGGGCTGACATGACGGCGGCTGGCGTGAATCGGATTCAGTCGCACGACCTGGCTTGAAAACCTTTGACCACGGAATACACGGAATACACGGAAGAGAACTCTAATGATTTACTGGTCAAGTCTTCCGGTCGTGGTGAGTCGCGAGCCCGCCGAACGATCTAACCATGAACGGGAGACCTCGTCACATCACCGCACTACGAGGATCGCCCTTCGACGCCCTCAGGGCGAACGCGCTTATTGATGTTTTCGTAATTCATGACAAGCTCTTTCCCTCATCCCAACCCTTCTCCCGTAGGGAGAAGGGTTCTTCTTCCCTTGCCCTCCGGGAGAGGGAACGAGGGTGAGCGAAAGAGCGGCAATGAATCCGGCATGTCGCGTATAGGGGAATGCTCAATAGTTGGCGTTTTGCCTATCGTACGAGCGGATCAAGCGGCCTCTACTACTTTGGTTGCGCTCGCG
>SHXO01000068.1 GCA_009693245.1 Betaproteobacteria bacterium
GGTATCTGGAAAGGCGCGAGCGAGATCCACCAATTCCGGCAGCTGGGTGTGATACATCCAGGCACCGAAGGACAAACCAAGAGGTGCAAGCCGGGAGAAGCCGCTACGAAAGGCCGCCGAGCCCAGCACATCGGGAGGAGGATTCGCCAGCGAGGCACGCGCGGCGGGATCGGGGTGCCAGGCGTTGATGAACCGAATGCCGCGAAAGCGGCCGCCTCCGGCCCGGATGTGCGCTTCGAGAACCGGTACCACTTTTTCCCCCAAGCAGATCCGCATGGCCCACGATCCCCGCGCATACGCGCGTGGGTCCGTAGGCTCCACTCGCACTCATGGCGGCGGAGCCATTGAGAAACTCGGTCTCGCCAAGGGAACGTAGCTCCACCGGTCCGCCGCCGCGGTACATGGCCATGGCCTCGACGGCAACCGTCGCGCGGATGTCATGGCCATTGCCCGTATCGCGTAGCAGATCGAACAACATATAGCGATTGCCCGGGCGGTCCCACAGGTGGTGATGCGGATCGGTGATGGGAAGCGCTGGGCCGATGATTTCTTCCCGGTGCAAGACCAGCCATTCATGGCGAATGGGCAGGTGCGGCGATGGCGCTGAATGGTCTGCTGTCATGATTGCAAATGTCCCTTGCCGTGGTCAGCCGATGTGCATTTCAAGCAACGCGGAACTGAGTGCCTTGCCGTGGGTATCCATGGCCAAGGACGTCGTGACGCCGGTCATCAGCGCATCCTCGCAGACGAATTGCAGCGCGTGCAACGAGGGAAGTTCATGGCGCACGATGTTTCCCAGCACGATCCCCTCAAGATGCCGCGCCACGGCGGCGGCCGTGACTCTTTCGGCCAGAAGCGCGTAGTCCTCGGGCCGGTGCGATCAGCGAAAGAATGGAGGTGTTGCCCTTGTCGCCCGCGCGGCAATGGGCCAAATCATACAGTTTCATGTTCGGGATGGGATTCCAATAGCGTGACATCTGCCCGCACTTGATAGCGCGGCAGCAAACAAGACAGTATGCCGATCACTTCAGTGGCGAATTTGCGCGCGCCTCCGCCCCCCCGCTGGGCCGTTGGTGTAGAGCGCCTCCACCTCCTAGCCAACGCGCTCCGCCGCCGCCCGCGTGGGCGCCATGGCCGCCATGGCCGCCGCGCGAAAACGCACTTCGTATGGTTGAGCCGCGGGGTTAAAACTCTTGCGGTGTACCGAAGAGGAGCCAATGTAGTCCAGGCGCAGATCAGGATAATCTTCCCGCAAGCGCTCATCGATGACCCTGCCCGCCAACTGCGCGCGCGCCATGGCGTTCTCGCCGGCATAGGAAATCTCGCCCTCGCCACGATATCCCGCGTGGTAGCCGATGCTGGCCTTGTAGGTGGGTGTGCGCGCCTGCCCGCGCCCGCCACTCACGCGGATGCGGTTCTCACCCACTTGCTCCAATTTCACGCCCGTGAAATCGGCCACCACGTCGGGCGTCACATAGGCTGAAGGGTTGGTAACTTCATAGAGCAGTTGCTCCTTGGCGGTGGCAAGATCGATGCGCCCGCCGGTGCCGGCCACTTTGCTCAGCACCGCTTCGCCTTGCGCATCCACCTCGGCGATGGGAAAACCGATGTGAGCGAAATCGCGCACATCCTTTTTGCCGGGATCGGCGAAATAACCGCCCGTGAGTTGCCCGCCAAATTCCAGCAGATGGCCAATCACCGTCCCCTGCCCCAGCCGCGCCCAGTCATCCAAGCGCCAGCCAAAATGATGGACGATGGGAGCCAGGAAGAGCGATGGGTCCGCCACGCGTCCTGTGATGATGATGTCCGCGCCACTCGCCAGGGCCGGCAACATCTCCTCCACGCCCAGGTAGGCGTTGGCCGAAATGACATTCTTGGACGCACTGAGAGGAAGGCCTGTTTCCATGATGCGAACACCGGGCGAAAGCTGCGCACGCACATCGTCGCCGCTCACCACGGCAACCTTGACGGGAAAGTTAGCGCGCCGGGCCATCGCGGTGATGGCAATTGCCGCGGCCTTCGGGTTGGCCGCTCCCATGTTGGTGACGATGCGAAATCCCCGGCGCTTCATCACCGGCAGTAATGGCTCGATGCGGCGCTGCAAGAAGCTGTCGTACCCCAATGCCGGATTCTCCAGCTTGGCGCGTTGCGCCAGCGCTATGGTGCGCTCGGCCAGGCACTCGAACACCAAGTAATCCAGGCCGCCCTGCTCGGCAAGGATGATGGCTGGCTCGAAGCGGTCTCCCTGAAATCCCGCCCCTGTTCCGATACGCAAGCGCTCCGCGGCCATACGCGCCTCCTGTTAATGATTGCGCTCAGTTTACCTATTCGAGCGCCGCGCGGGTCACGCCCTGACCAGTGGAATCATCCCCTCCTCGCAAGCCTTGATTTGCAGCGCGAGATACTTCGAGTTGATCCGGCATTGCGCCAAACCGCCCGCGATGAACCACAACCCCGCTTGCCGCGTGCGCGTATACATGTTGCGAATCTCTGATTCCTCGCCGAATCCCCACACGGGCCCCACCCGGTCCGCGACGGCATCGCCGAGAAGCCTGCGCACCATATGCTCCTGGCCAAGATAGCCGGTCGCATGCACGACCAAGCTCGCGGGAAGGTTCGTTCCATCTCGCATGCGCGCCCCGCCGCCATCGAAGCGTTCTATGTCGCGATATTGCACCACGCGGATCTTGCCTTCGGCGATCAATTCCGAGCACCCTACGTTGAAGTAGTAACCGCCGCCCCGCGTCAGAAATTTGAACTGCCAGCCCGTGCCTTCGGGACCATAGTCCAGTTCGAAACCGGCGCGTTCGAGCCCTTCGAGTAACTCGCGATCGAGACGTTTCGCTTGCTCCGTCAGCAGATAGTGCGCGCGGCGCGCAAGCGGCCATGATGTCGCCGAGGCGATCAAATCGCAATCCTCCAGCGGTGGTCCTTCGTTGTACATCGCGTAGGCAAGCTGGGCGCTGGGTTCGATGCTCACGACGAGCGTGGGACTGCGCTGCACCAAGGTGACATGCGCGCCGCTGGAATGAAGGTCTTGCGCGATATCGTGACCGCTATTGCCGGTGCCAATCACGATGGCGTCACGGCCGCGCCATGCTTCACCGTCCTCGTATCCGCTCGAATGCACGACCTTGCCGCGAAAATCCGCCAGCCCCGGTATGTCCGGCACATTCGGTATGCCATTGGCTCCGGATGCCACGACAATATGGCGCGGCCTCATGGTCCGCGTGCCGCCATCGGAGCGCCGAAGGTTCACCGACCAGCGTTTCTCCTTCTCGTCATAGGCGCCTCCCAAAAATTCGGTACTCGTCCAGAAATTAAGCTCCATGGCTTCCACGTACGCCTCGAACCAATTGGCGAGCTTGTCCTTCGGGATGTAAGTGGGCCAGGCCGGAGGAAACGGTAGGTAAGGCAGGTGATTGACCTGGATCTGGTTGTGCAGCGTCAGCGCGTGGTAACGGTGGCGCCAGTTGTCTCCGATGCGCGCCTCGCGGTCGACAATCAAGGCATCCACCTGCAACTGCGAAAGGCGGGCGGCCGTGGCCAGCCCCGCTTGCCCTCCGCCCACGATGAGAACCTCGGGATCGCGATCCGTATAGGCCATGGCGGCACGGCGCAGGTCGAGCCAATTGGGACCATGAAAGTCGCGCGCGTACGAGGCGCCGGTAGGCCGGCGCTTACTCGTCTTTTCTTCGAACCCCTTGAGTTCTTCGAGCGACGTGAAAAGCGTCCACGCCTTCCATTGCCCCTTATCATCGGGTAACAAGCGCAGCACGCCGCTACAGCGTCCGATCCGCGTCTCGAAGCGGAAGATCGCCTCGATGGTACGTTGCCCCACGCGCATCACTTCCCGCGCAGGTGTTCGATCGGGGTCGGTGGCGAACTCCGAGGCACCCGTGCCTTTGATGCTGGCCATCAAGGCGTGGGCCACCTCGTGCGCACCGCTCACGTTCGTTAGATGCCAAGTGAGCGCCAGCGCATCGCGCCAGTGGCAATCTGAGTGAAACAGCCTCTCAACGTCGTCACCATGAGCGCTGCTCATGGCGCGTCCGAACGAGTAGAGCCATGACTCGGCAGCCTCGCCACAGACTTCCCGTGCAACTTCAAGCATCCTTACCCTTCAAGGCAATTGTTAGATGGCATACAGATGGAAAAGTCTAGCATCCTCCATCGCGTGGCGGAGAACGCTTGGCTCGCATTGGCGGCCTCCATGGATCTGGAGCGGTGCGTTTCGATGCTCTGGCCCCATGCCATAATCGGCGTACGCTGAGTAGGGGCGCTCATGACAATAAATCGTTTCTTGGAGAACCCATGGGAGGGGTGGTAGGCATTGACGCCGGCGGCACCTTCGGCGACCTCTACTACACGGGTTGGTGGCGCCGTATTTCGTGGGCGAGCGGCTGGTGGCGCTGTTCGCGAGCACCGGCCATTGGATGGACATTGGCGGCAGCGTTCCAAGTGGCTGGGCGCCCAAGGCCACCGAGATCCACCAGGAAGGATTCCACCCGTCATGCTCTACGACGGCGGAAAGTTGAACGAGCCGCTGGTGCGGACGTTCAAGGCCAACGTGCGCCTGCCGGTACAAATCGCTGGCGACCTCGCTGCCATGACCAATGTTTTCACCATCGCCCAGCGCGGGCTTGACCGACTCGTTGAACGGTACGGCGTGGACACGAGCCCATTCGATATTGCGGGAGGCGGCGATGCGGCCCCTGGGCGAGCGCTACATTTATAGTATCGATCCGAACGTCACTGCGATCAAAAGGAAGAGCATGAAGAAGCACGCACGGGAGCACGCCAAATGAGCGCCGCCAATCCGCTGGGTAGTTGGGAGTTGCCCGAAGAGCTGCGCATGCTGCGCGACACCACGCGCCGGTTCATGGATAACGAAGTCAAACCCGCGGAGGCCAGCGAGCCGCACGACTCCTATGCGCTGCCGGAGGAAAAACTGCGGCCTCTCCAGGAGAAAGCCAAGGCGCTGGGTTTATGGTGCGTGCAAACACCCGCCGAATACGGCGGCGCCGGACTCAATCTGCTGGGGCAATGCATCGTCGCGGAGGAGTCGGCCAAGTGCAAGATGGGCGCCTACATCGCGGCCTGCGGCGCTTTTGGCTTCGATCCGCCCAACATCATCTTCAAGGGCCGCAAGGACCAGATCGAGAAATACGCCCTCCCCACCATCCGCGATGGCGACAAGACCTTCGTCGCCATCACCGAGCCCAGCGGCGGCTCCGATCCGGGGCGCGCCATCCGCACGCGCGCGCAGCGCAAGGGAGATCGTTACATCATCAACGGCAGCAAGATTTTCATCACCGGGGTGGGCCAATCGAAGTGGGGCGTGGTGTTCGCGCGCACCGGCGGGCCGGGCCGCGGAGGCGTGAGCGCCTTCATCGTGGAGCGCGACAAACCCGGCCTGCGCTGGTCGCCGTTCCCGGTGATCCGCTCCTACTCTCCCTACGAACTGAGCTTCGAGGATTACGAAGTGCCCGCGGAGAATATGCTGGGCGAAGAAGGCAAGGGCTTCTCCTTCGCCGAAGAATGGCTGGTGCACGAACGCGCGCCGTATGCGGCGGCGACCATTGGGTTGGGCCAAGCCGCGCTCGACATGGCCATCGAGTGGGCGCTGCAACGCGAGACCTTCGGCGGCTTGCTCTCCGACCGGCAGGCGATACAGTGGATGCTGGCGGATTCCGAGATCGAACTGCGCGCGGCCCGCCTGCTGGTCTATGAAGCGGCGTGGCAAGCCGATCGCGGCCAGGACAGCAAACTCGCGGCTTCCGTCGCGAAGGTATATGGCACCGAGACCGCCGGGCGCGTGGTGGACCGCTGCATCCAGATCTTCGGCGGCATGGGCGTCTCCAAGGAATTACCCCTGGAGCGCTGGTACCGCGAACTGCGCATCAAACGCATCGGCGAGGGCCCCTCGGAAGTGCACCGCATGGTCGTGGCGCGCAATCTGTTGGGTGGACGGCGCTCGGCGCGCTGAAATACTCAGGCTTCCAGCAAGATGAACTGACATGTCCATCGACGTTACCCTTGACCAAGGTATCTGCACCATCGTCATCAACCGCCCCGAGCGTTTGAACGCGATGGATGCCGGGCACTACCGCGATCTGTCCGCCGCCTGGCGGCAGGTGCGTGACGACGCGAATATCCGCGTGGCCATCGTTACAGGCGCTGGCGAGAAATCTTTTACCACTGGCGCCGACATTAAAAGCTTTCTCACCTCCCCGCCTGGCTACGACGAGATGTGGCTCACGCAGCGCGACCCATTGCTCAATCGCGGACTGGAAGTGTGGAAGCCCGTGATCGCCGCGGTGAACGGTTACTGTCTGGGAGGCGGCGTGACCCTCTTGCTCGCCACCGATATTCGAATCGCGAGCGAGAACGCCAGCTTCGGCCTGTCGGAAGTCAAGCGCGGCGTCATCGCCGGCAATGGCGGAACGCAGCGCATCCTCGATCAACTGCCGCATGCGATTGCGATGGAGATGCTGCTCACCGGCGACCCTATCGATGCCACGACTGCCGCGCGTTGGGGGCTAATCAACAAAGTGGTCCCGCGCGAGCAACTCATGGCAACCGCGATGGAGTACGCGGGACGCATCGCCGCAAATGCGCCGCTCGCGGTGCAGGCCGCGAAGGAACTGGCTCTGCGCAGCCGCGACGTGGATCGCGCCACCGGGCTGCGCATGGAGCAGATGTTCAACCGCATGCTCATGGCGACCGAGGACGCGAAGGAAGGCCCCGCGGCCTTCGCCGAGAAACGCAAACCGAAATTCCAAGGCAAATGATCGTGGCGCACTATCCGCTCGAGGGCATCACCGTCGTCGATCTGGGGCAAATCTACAATGGCCCCTATTGCACTTTTCTCATGGCGTGCGCGGGAGCCCGTGTCATCAAGATCGAACCCCATGGCGGGGAACATCTGCGCCGGCGCGGCGTGGTCGGCGGCGCGGCGTTGCCCTTTGCGATGCTCAACGGCAACAAGCAGTCCGTCACGCTCAATCTCAAGAGCGAGCGCGGCAAGGCGATTCTCATCGAGATGGTGAAGCGCGGCGACGTGTTGCTCGAAAACTTCGCGCCCGGCACCATGGACCGCCTCGGCGTGGGTTGGGAGAAAATGCGTGCCGTCAATCCGCGCCTCGTCTATGCCACCAGTACCGGCTTTGGGTTGACCGGACCTTATCGCGAGTATCCAGCCATGGATCTCACGGTGCAGGCGATGTCGGGCGTGATGAGCGTGACCGGTTTCCCCGGCCGGCCTCCGGTGAAGGCGGGGCCCGCGATATGCGACTTCACGGCGGGCGTGCATTTGTATGGCGCGGTGGTCAGTGCGCTATACGAGCGCGAGAAGACGGGCGTGGGACGGCTTGTCGAAGTATCGATGCAAGAGGCAATCTATGCCTCGCTCGCTTCCAATCTTGGCATGTGGTGGGGCTCGGGCGGCAACGCCGCGCCGCGCACGGGCAACCGGCACGGCGGATTGGCCGAGTCGCCCTACAACGTCTATCCCACGAAGGACGGTTACATCGCCATCATCTGCGTGGGCGACGTGCACTGGAAATCCCTGGCCGAAGCGATGCAACGGCCCGAACTGAAGGACGATCCGCGCTTCGTCTCGCTCAAGCAGCGCGTGGCGCACATGGACCAGGTGGATGAGATCGTGAGCGAATTCACATCGCGCTTCGATAAGCAGCCCTTGTTCGAATTACTCATGACGCACCGGGTAGCGTGTTCGCCGGTGCGCGATCTCGATGAGGTGGTGAACGACCCGCATCTGCACGCGCGCGGCGCATTGCAATGGCAAGAGCATCCAGAATTGGGACGCATCCCCGTGCAATCTTCGCCGCTGCGCTTCGAAGGCGCGGAGCCGGTGCCGCTCACGCCAAGCCGAAAGCTGGGTGAAGACAACGCCACGGTGTATGGCGAGTGGCTCGGCATGCTGGCCACCGAGATCGAGAACCTCACTCGCGAAGGAGTGATTTGATGAGAGGCAACGTCGTCATCGCCGGCATCGGCCACACGGCCTTCGGAAAATGCCCTGGACGTACCACGTTCTCGCTCAACATCGAAGCGTGCCGCAACGCACTGGCCGACGCTGGCGTCGAGAAGGACGCGGTGGACGCCCTGCTGGTGAAACCGCCCACATCCAACCCCGCGTTCATGTACGGCTCCACGCTGGCCGAAGCCATGGGCATGCAGCCGCGGATGGGCGGCAGCTGGGACCAGGGGGGTGCGGCCAATATCAGTCTCATTTCGTTCGCGGCCATGGCCATCGAGCACGGCCAGTGCGAGATCGCGCTGGTGTGTTATGCGGACAACCCGCGCACCGGCAGCCGCCACGCCTATGAGAAAGCGTGGGGCGATGACGCCGTTTACGGTTGGTTCGGCGTGCCGGCTGGTTACGCCATGCTGGCGCGCCGGCACATGGAAGAATTCGGCACCACCAGCGATCAACTGGGCGAGATTGCGGTGGCGATCCGCAATCACGGCGCCGGCAATCCGAACGCGCAACTGCGCGCACCGCTCACGTTGGAGCAGTACCGCGAATCGAAGTGGGTAGTCGATCCCCTGCGCCGTGACGACTGTTGCCTGGTATCGGATGGTGGCGCGGCAGTCGTGCTCATGAGCGCGAAGCGCGCCAAGGCCATGGGAATACGCAAGGCCGTGCCGGTACTCGGCTTCGGGCATGGCCAGACCTCCTGGGACGTTGCGCAGCGCGCCGACCTCACGCACACGGCGGCCGAAATCTCCGGTGCCACCGCATTCAAAATGGCGGGGCTCGGCCCGTGCGACATCGATGTCGCGCAGATCTACGATTGCTTCACCATCACCGTGCTGATGACGCTGGAAGCCTATGGCTTCGCCAAGAAAGGGCAAGGCGGCGCCTTCGCCGCTGGCGGCCGCCTGGCGCATTCCGGCGAACTGCCCATCAACACCTCGGGCAGCCTGCTCTCGGAAACCGGCATGCCCGGTCTCCAACTCGTGATCGAAGGCGTGCGCCAAATGCGCGGAGAAGCACGGCTGCAAGTCAAAAACGCGGAGCATTGCATGGTTTCCAACCAGGGCGGCATCATGCACACCCACTCCACCCTCATCCTGGGGCAATGGCAATGAGCGACCCGGCCGAACAGGAATTTCCGGCGCCGGACATGACTGGCGCTGGTGCGCATTACTGGAACGAACTGAAGGCCGGGCGCTTGGTGTGCCAGCGCTGCAAAGCGTGTCATCACGCCTGGTTGCCGCCGCGCGCGGAATGCCCGAAGTGCCTCGCCGCCAGCTGGTCATGGGAAAACGCGTCAGGCAAAGCCAAGCTGGTCAGTTGGGTCGTCTACCACCACGCCTACCATCCTTGGTTCGCAAGCAAACTGCCCTACAACGTGAGCGTCGTGGAACTCGCCGAAGGCCCGCGCATGGTGAGCAACGTGATCGAAACCGGAGCGAAGCTCCGCATCGGCATGCCGCTCCAACTGAATATTGAACGCGAGGCCAGCGTGGCGCTGGCGCGGTTTAGTCCTGTTTAATGCTGAGCGGCCATCGTGCTCAGGTCACCCAGCCGCCCGCAAAGGGAAAACTCTGGCCCACGAAGAAATTCACTTCGCTGGAGGCCAGGAACACGGCGAAGAGCGCATCTTCTTCCGGCGTGGCCAGACGGCCTAAAGGAACTTCGCGCGCCAAGCGCTCCTTGAAGGCCGGCAACTCCTGTACCTCGGTAGGATAGTAGGTGGGGTTCTGCACGAAATTCTGCGCGATCAGATTCACGTGCACATTTTGCGGCGCCACTTCCGCACCCACCGAACGCACGTAAGACACTTGCGCACCGCGTGCGGCACTGTATGTCGATATGCGCTTCTGGCCACGCAAAGCGGTAGCGCTACCGAAGACCACTATTTTCCCGCACCGGCGCTCCAACATTTGCGGCAACACCGCCCGGCACAAACGCGGGAGCGGATCCACGAGATGGGAGAACACAGTACGCCATTCCTCATCCGTCACCTCATGGGCTTTCGTGTACGGGGCCGGCACGGCGAGGTTGGCCAGCAACACATCGACCACGCCTGCCGCGCCAACGGCCTCTTGCGCACCGCCGGGCTGGGTAAGGTCGCGCTCGTCACCTATCACCACCGCGCCATGAGCGGCGAACACTTCGCTCAATATGGGCCCCATGAACTCGGCACTCTGAGTAATCAACACCCGCTTCCCGGCCAAGCTGTCGCCGATTCGTTTCATGCGGCCCTGCCACACCCGCGCGGGTTTAGCACGCGTTGCGCCGACGCCGGATGTTTGACCAACCGCGCCGCTGGTCTGATGGGGCGCCGAATCAACTCTCCTCCGCAGTTTGGACACGCGCCCTGTAAAACGCCCTCCGCGCACTCACGGCAGAAGGTGCATTCGTAGGAGCATATACGCGCCTCCCTGGAATCGGGCGGCAAATCCTTGTCGCAACATTCGCAGTTTGGTCTTAATTCAAGCATGAGTGCCTCCTTCACCAGATTTCGCCACAAACCCTCTTTCGATATCGCCCCGAAATCCCACGGACTCGTAGAGCCGGTGTGCTTGCGTTCGCTGTGCTCCGGAAAGGAGTATCACCTTGTAGCAGTCTTTCGCCCAGGCGGCATTCAAGGCGTATTTCAGCACTCTGCCCGCCCACCCTTGCCCGCGAAAACTCTCTAGCGTCACCACGTGTTCGATCACACCGAAGGGCCGTGCTCCGCTGGCCAAATTTGGAATCACGGCCAGCATGCAAGTGGAAACAAGAGTTTGTCGCACTTGCGCCACCACGATGGAGAGATTAGGGTCATCCAGGATTCGTCGCCACGCCGCTCGTCTTCGCGCTTCGTCCAACTCTGGATCTGCCGGCCGCAATTCTCTGTACAGAGCAAGCACGCCATCGAGATCGGATTCAACCGCGATACGCACCATCGGTTAACAAGTGACCGTCACTTCGCCCAGTCCTTCCACCGCGAAACACAAACCATCCCCCGGCTTCACGAACTTGGTGGCGATCATGCTACCCGTCATGACGATCATGCCCGCGCGCACCTCATGGCCTTGCTCCAGGCGGGTATTCAAACACCAGGTCAATGCATCGAAGGGATGGCCCAATACATCTCGCCCGTGACCTTCCCCGGACACGACCCCATTGATTTGCACGACTCCGCGGATGGATTCGAGATCCAGATCTCTCCACTTTTTCGATGCGGGGCCCAGAACGATGCCGCCATTCCAGGCGTTGTCGGCGATCAAGGTAAAGATGAGGGACGCGATTTTCTTGTAATCGGCGTGGCGGTCGTCCACCAGCTCGAAGGCAGGTGCCAGCGTGTCCACCGCTTGCGCAATCTGCTCACTGGTATAGGGAACACCCGGCGCGGGCAAATCCTTGCCAAGCGTGGCGGCCAATTCGCACTCGATCCCGAGATGAATGTAGTCCGCGTAATCGAGCTTCGCACCCGTGGGGTGAACGATGTTGGCGTGAATGGAGCCGGCAAAGGGCGAGTAGAACTTCAGCATCTCCTGCATGACGCGCGAGGTGAGCGCCACCTTGTGACCTGCTGCCGGACCCAGCCGCGCTTCTCTCAGCGCGCGGAATTCCTCTTGGATACCGTAAGCATCCTCCACGCTACGCGGCGCGATATCCTCCGGCAACGCATCGAAGGCCGCACCCGCTTGGTGCTGCTCCAGCAGATAACGCGCCGCGCGCCGGTAGTGCTCCTTGTCCATGCTATGCCTTTTTACCGAGCCCTTTGCGTAAGAGTTCCGCAACCACTTCGTTCAATCCAAGCTGGCGCTTTTGGGCGAGATCATGGATCTCTTTCACCAGGGTGCTTTCTAACTTCACCGCGAATGAAACCAATCCAAGGGCTTGGTCGCGCTTGCGCTGCTCGCGCTTATCCACGACGCTCGCAACGCCGTGCCCGAAGCGGTGCGCGATTTTCCCCTTCCCGATCGCCGCATCGATCTTCTTGCCTTGCTTCTTCTCCAACTCCGTTCGCTTCATGGTCATTTGCTTGTCCTTGTCATTTACTCGTGTGTAATGCAACCGGAGGGAATGCTCCAAGTTTCTTGGCCCGCCTTTCCAAGCCGCGGTCAAGAGTTGCGAACTGTTCGTCCTTCGCGCTTAAGGCAAGATGCAGTGCATCGGCGAAGTCCATCCCGCCTTCGAACCATCGCAAGGCGTATCCCAGCGCCTCGACCTCTCGGATGACGAAATTCGGAAGCCCGAGGATGTGGCGAAATCCCTTGGCGATCTCGTCTCGCGTGCAATCATTGGCTTCCAACACCCAAGCCAGCTCAAGAAGCACGGAAACCGGCGCGGTGACCGTGCTCGCACCCGCCAAAATGGCGCTGGCTGCCTTTCCTTGTCCGGCGTCATCATTGAGCAAGTAGCGAACAAGGACGTGGGTGTCGAGGGAAATCATTTCGCCTTCGCCGCGCGGTCCCTCTTCGCGAGCATGGCGCCTATCGCCCTCTTCGTGGCTTCCTCACCAAGAATCTTGCGGCCCTTCTTCGCCAGCAATCCAAGACCCTCGGCGACACGGGTAGGAGTGAAGGCAGGGGCCGGCCGAAGCCTGATCTCGTCTCCCTCCGCGGAAATAACGAACTGGGTTCCTGGAACGATATCGAACGCCTCCCGCAGTGCCTTGGGGATAACGATTTGCCCCTTGCTGGATACCTTGACTGTTTCCACGCGCCTCCGCGAGAGTAAGCCTTGAAGTAAGACAAGAGTAGCAACTGGCCTTGGATAAGTCCAGCTTCGCTTGTTGCAGCCAGGGGAGAAGGCTCCAGAGCTTCACGCTTACCTTCAAAATAGCGCTGCGTCCCCTACCGAATCTCCGACCAGAATTTTTCCAGCCGCTTGAAGGACACAGGAAACGGTGTCTTCAACTGCTGTGCCCACAACGACACGCGCAGTTCCTCCAGCATCCAGCGAAACTCCTCGACCTGCGGGTCGTGGATACCGCGAATTCGATTTTCCTCCAGCCGAACCTTATACATCTGCCACAAGCGAGAGATTTCTTGCAACCACTGAATGTCCTTGGCCGGGTTACTCGCGATCTTGCCGGTGCGAATCAGAATGGCCTTGAAGTAGCGCGGATAGTGGCGCATTCGCGTGAGTGCAACATTGGCCAGGAATCCGCTTGGGATCAGTTCCTTGATTTGCGCACGCATATCGTTCAACGACTTTTGCCAGGCTTGCGGCGAAGGCGTGCTCAGTTTCGCGCGCACGTCCTGGTAGACCGTGAAGATTTCGTTCGCCAAGCGGCACAATTCCAAGATGACGTCGTGGATGCGCACCTTGGCCTTGTTCACCCGCTCCTGAAACTCGGCCTTGGTGCGGATGGGCGTTTCCTCCACGAAGAAGGCGCGGTCGCAGATGGCTTCCACCAACTCCTCGCGCAAGCGGTCGGCGATGGCACCCTTGTCGGTGCCCTTGCCACCGGACTTTCCGCTATCCAAGCCGAGCATGATGGCGTAACGCAGGGACATCTCCTGGAAGTTGGGCAGGCTTCTCGCCATGTGCTTCACTTGGTCTGGCAACGCGAGTTGGAATAGGCGGCGAAGCCCGCGATGGGTGGCGGCCTGTGCTTCTTCCTCGGTGTCCAATACCTTCAGCGCGACGGACTTGCCTTCGTCGATGATGGCCGGGTATCCGGTGAGCCGCTGGCCATCGCGGACGAACTCGATTTGTTCCGGAAGATCCGGGAAATCCCAATGCGTGACGCCCTGGCGCTCGAACTGACCGCGCGCGCTTTCGCTGAATTGCCGCCGCGCCTTGATGCCTAGGCCAGAGCGCAGTTGCGAAATGTCCCGGCTCATGGCCACTTCCTGGCCGTCCTCGCCCACCACCTGGTAATTCATGGTGAGATGAGCCGGAAGGTCAGTCTCATCCCAGGCATCGTTGGGCACTTCCACGCCCGCCACCTTCAGCAACGCGGCGCCGGTTTCGGGGCAAAGAGAACGCGCGCTAGGTTCCAGGTGATCCAGCACCTTGCTCACGTACCGAGGCACGGGTACAAAGTTCTTGCGCAACCCCTTGGGCAGCGCTTTGATGAGATGGGTGAGCTTGTCGCGCAGCATCCCCGGCACCAGCCATTCGCAGCGCCGCTCATCCACCTGGTTGAGCAAGTGCAGCGGCACCACCATGGTTACGCCATCCAACGCGTGCCCCGGTTCGAAGCGGTACTTCAATTCGTAGCGCACACCGTTGATGTCCATGCTGTCCGGAAAGCGCTCCTCGTTGATCTCGCTCGCGGCATGGAGCATGAGCATCTCACGAGCGGCGAACAGCAGCTTGGGCTCCTTGCGCTCGGCTTCACGCCGCCACTTCTCGAATTTCTGGCCGCTCCAAATCTCGTGTGGAATGCGCTCATCGTAGAAACCAAACACCACTTCGTCATCCACCAACACATCGTGACGGCGGGATTTATGTTCGAGTTCTTCAACGTCCCGGCGCAAGGCGATGTTGTGCGAGAGGAAAGACGCTTCGAGTTCGTAGTGCCCGTGCACCAGCGCTTCGCGGATGAAAATCTTGCGTGATTCCACAGGGTCGATGGGCCCATAGGAGACACGGCGCTTGGGCACGACCACCAATCCATAGAGCGTGACTCTTTCGAAAGCGATGGCTTGCGCGCTCTTCTTCTCCCAGTGCGGATCGAGATAGGTGCGCTTGACCAAGTGCTTGCCCGTTTTCTCCAACCACGCGGGATCCATGGGTGCGTTACAGCGCGCGTAGAGTTTGGTGGTCTCGGTCAACTCCGCCGCCATCAACCACGGCGGCCCTTTCTTACGCAAAGCAGAGCCGGGGAAGATGGAGAACTTGATGCCGCGCGCGCCTAGGTAGATGCCAGCCTCCTCCGATTTGAAGCCAATATTTCCCAGCAGCCCCGCCAGCAATGCGCGATGCACTTCCTCGGGCCGCGCCGGTTTTTCGTTCTCGCGCCAACCCAGCTCGCCCACGTGGGCGGCCAGTTGACCGTGCAACTCACGCCACTCTCTCAATCTCACGTAGGACAAGAAATTGTCGTGGCACAACTTCACCAGCAAGCGGTTGGACTTCTTGTGCTTGAGCGCTTCATCGAAAAAGCTCCATAGCTTGAGCAGACCAAGAAACTCGGAGCGCTCGTCCAGGAATTGAGCATGAGCGCTGCCGGCGGCCTCTTGCTTCTCGAGCGGGCGTTCGCGCGGATCGCGTATGGCCAGGCCGGCGGCGATGATGAGCACTTCGGCCAGGCAGCCCTCCTCCTTCGCCGCCACGATCATGCGCGCAACACGGGGATCCACGGGCAGCTTCGCCAGTTGAGCACCCACCGGAGTGAGGCGGCGTTCCTCATCCACGGCGCCCAATTCGCCGAGCAACTGATACCCATCGGCAATGGCCTTCGGGCTCGGCGCGTCGACGAAGGGGAACTCTTCCGGTTCACCCAGCTTGAGCAGCTTCATGCGCAATATCACCCCGGCCAGCGAGGAGCGAAGAATTTCTGGATCGGTGAACTCCGCGCGCCGCGCGAAATCCTCCTCGCTGTAGAGCCGCAGGCACACGCCGCTCATCACCCGGCCGCAGCGCCCCGCGCGCTGGTTTGCCGAGGCACGCGAGATTTTCTCGATCTGCAACATCTCCACCTTGTTGCGGTAGCTGTAGCGGTTTACACGCGCCAGGCCAGAATCGATCACGTACTTGATACCGGGCACCGTGAGCGAAGTCTCCGCCACGTTGGTTGACAGCACCACGCGGCGTTGGCCCGTGGGTTTGAAAACGCGCTCTTGCTCCTCGGCGGATAAACGAGCGAACAAGGGTAGGATCTCCGTACCCGCCTTAAGGCTTTTGCGCAAAGCTTCAGCAGTCTCGCGAATCTCGCGTTCGCCCGGAAGGAACACGAGCATGTCGCCGCTGGCGGAAAGGCGGGACAAATCCGCCACCGCGGTGGCGATGGCCTCGGGCAACTCCTCGTCTTCCTCCTCCTCGTCCTCTGAGATGGGCCGGTAGCGCACGTCCACGGGATACAGACGCCCGGAAACTTCGATGACCGGTGCGTTGCCGAAATGCGCGCTGAAGCGCTCGGCATCGATGGTGGCGGAGGTAATGATGAGCTTCAGGTCGCGCCGTCTTTCCAGCAACTGGCGCACGTAACCCAGCAGAAAATCGATGTTGAGGCTGCGTTCGTGAGCCTCGTCGATGATGAGCGTGTCGTAGGCGTTCAGGTAGCGGTCGCCCTGGGTTTCCGCGAGCAGAATGCCGTCGGTCATCACACGCACATAATTTTGCTCGCTCACCTTGTCCGAAAATCGCACCTTGTAGCCCACCTGATCCCCAAGGGGGGTGCCCAGTTCGGCGGCAATTCGGTGCGCCACGCTACGCGCCGCGATGCGCCGCGGCTGCGTGTGGGCGATCATGCCCGCAACGCCGCGCTTCAACTCCAGGCAGATCTTCGGTAACTGGGTGGTCTTGCCCGAACCGGTTTCGCCGCACACGATCACCACGGGATGGTCCCGAATGGCCGCCGCGATGTCGTCCTTGCGTTGCGAAACGGGCAGTTCCTCGGGGTACTGCACGCGCGGCAACCCCGCCAGCCGGGCCGCGCAGGCAGCGGCGGAGCGTTCGATATCCGCCCGCAGGGATTCCAGGGCGGCGGAGTCCAAGCGCCCTTCTTCGTGGCGGCGCAATTGCAGGCGAAAGCGGTGCTGGTCGCGGCTCAAACAGGAGCCGATGCGCTTAGCAATAACGCGGGAAGCGTTCGCGGCGGAAGAGACTATGGCAGGGGAATTCAAGAGCGTAGGCACGGCATGGACAAGCGGTGTGCATTGTAATGGACAGCCGTTCTTAACTCCGCCGCTCGCGAGCCTATATGCAAATCACCTAAGAACCCCTGGAAACCTCATGCAGTTTCGCCACGTAGCCATACCTATCGCTCTTCTCCTGCTGCCGGCATGCCGTTCAACCATAAGGGAAGTTGCCGAGGCCGCCAACGACGCCACGCAATACCCCTTCAAGACGACTCTGACGCTCGCCGCCATCGGGGCCGCCGCCTACTACGTCGTGGATCCCCTGGCCCCGAATTGGGAAGTGGCGCATGAACAGATTGGCGGCACGCGCTACCGGATCGACTTGCGCATGAAGCGCTTCCATCTCGGTGCCGATGGCGAATCGGACCAAGTCTTCAAGCGCCACGCAGAGGACTTTGCGGAGCGCCTGGGCAACGGCGAGTACCGGTTGGTGTCGTATAGCGAAGGCATAGATTCCAACATGAGCGTGCCGCGGAGATGGGGACGGGGGGTGATTGAACTCCTTCCCGCGCACAGCGCGCAGAGGGATTCGGGGCGGTAGGCGTGACGTCCAAGGCAATAGCCTTCCGCGTTTCGGAAGGCACTTGTCAGAACAAACAACAGGGAAGATGTTGGGTTCGCATCGGAGAGCTACTTCGACCCCATGGTCAAATCTGGCACCGGCGCAGCGCGGTTCTTTGGATTGGCTGTAACTGGTATCTTTCCCATTTCTGAACCGCCGAGTAACGCATGGCACCCCACTAGGGGCGTGGCGGTAGGGGCGGCTTCGCTTACCTTCTTTGGCCGTGCAAGAAAGTGAGTAGCCGCCGGGCTACGCCTGGCGGCTTTCTCTTGAAACGACAAGCCTGCATCCGGCGAATTAGCGTGCTCATGGAGTCCAACCGCGCGGACTAACGCGGCGGGAATGGTATCGTGCCTCTATTCAGGGAATTAAACCGTGGCCTTATACTCCCGGCTGCCTCCAAGCCGCCGAAGAGGCGTTCGCCATTTCCAAAGGTAATGTGAGACACATCTGATGGCACGAGACTCCGCACCACTCTCCTGCTCCGCCGTCAAGTCCGTGGCGCAAGCGCGCGCGCTGGTGACACAACGCAACCTTGAACACGTCAAGGTCGGTGTGTTCGACAGCGACGGCATATTGCGCGGCAAGTACATGGGGCGCGAAAAATTCTTTTCCGCGCTCGATAAGGGCTTTGGCTTTTGCGACGTGGTGCTGGGTTGGGACTCCAACGACCAGCTCTACGACAACACCCAATACACGGGATGGCACACCGCCTATCCGGACGCCATGGTGCGGGTGCTTCCGGAAACTTGCCGAGACTTACCATTCGAGGGCGAGACGCCGTTTTTCCTGGGCGAATTCACCGGTGAAGCGGAGACCGTATGCCCGCGCGCCGTGTTGCGCAAAGTGCTTGCACGGGCCAAGGACATGAACTACAGCGTGTTCTCGGCCGCGGAGTTCGAATTCTTCCTCTTCAACGAAACGCCTCACTCCGTGCGCGAGAAGCACTATCGCGGCATGCAGACCATGACGCCGGGTTTCTTCGGTTATTCGGTGCTGCGCAATTCCGTGCATGCGGAGTTTTATCAAGAGTTACTCCAGATGTGCAACACCATGCGCTTTCCCATCGAGGGATTGCACACGGAG
>SHXO01000069.1 GCA_009693245.1 Betaproteobacteria bacterium
TTCCCGGCATGCTCGCACCCATGCCTGCGGTCATGAGCCCAACCCGGCGCTCAAGCGGGACGCGCCACACGGCGCGCTTTGGAGGAATGTGGTGATGCACGAAACCTCTGGCCCGGCGCACATTAGCGCGGCGCGCCCCTTAGCTCTGCTTTAGGCATCACCATACAAGGGGGAACAATCGATGAAATCTCATCTTCAGGGTCGTCTCGTAGTTTCGGGAGTTTTGGCGCTGGTCTTCTTATGGGGATGCGCTGCTCAGGCGCTTGTCTTTTCCGCAGCGCGCGGACAAGTTCCCGAGCAGGTTAACGCCGATACACGGTCCTGCCAGCAGATGGCAGAACAAGCACCTGCTGCCTATGATCAGTTCGTTCGACCGCCTTTCCGCAACATTGAACCTCGGTCCCGTCGAGTTCAAATCAACTGTATGACAGGACTTGGGTACCTCGCGTTCATGACCCATGGGCAAACTATGGACCAGTTCAAGGCGGAAATGCAGGTGTGCGTTCCGACGGTATTGAGGGCAAAAAAGTCCCTCTCTGACGATGACCTGAATGGTATTGCCGATTGCATGGCGGGCCGCGGCTACTCTGTGGCGGGTCCGAATTTTGTCAGAGGCCCAAAGTGAGTAGAAGTCACACAAGACCGAGGAAGACGGCACGCAAGTCCAATTCTGCGCCGTGACGTTTCAATCGCCACGCTTGCCCGGAAGTTTCTTGCAAACCTTGCGAGCGACAATGATGCCTAACCCATAAGGATTGAGGCGACGCGAAGCGTCGTTTCAATCCGCTGTTCAAGAAGCCCGGGGAGCGGGCGGCGGTGTGTATATGGGAAATGCTGTCGTACCGAAGAAGGGTGGCGCGAGAAGCGGGTAGAAAATTGCGCTTGACACGAGGTGCTGTGCGCAAAGTCGAGGAGAGTTCGCGAGATTTTTCGGTGTTAGAGCGTTATCTAATCACATGCGAATCCGTCTTGAAGAGTGCAATTCCATGGTGCCGGCAATACCTCCCCGTGCCCATCACCGAATGAGTGAGCGGGCGAGAGCAAACGCGAGCCTGGCCATTGAAACCGATGGCCGGGCCCGGCGGGAAACCAGCGAGCGCGGCTTACGGTCCAGAGTCCGCAGCGTGCATCGTCGTGGCGCCAAGCGTGCGTGACACAAGCGCCTTGATCCGCGCCCAGAGGCGGGCGCGCGGCAAGAGCGTGCACCGGTAGCGCAGCTTTGCCCCGCAGCGCGGGCAACAAAGAGGCTGCGGTTCGGGCACCTGCACTACCCCCGCGGCCTGGGGCACGGCATCGAATCCCTGGGCCAATTCGATACGCGCCTTGATCTCCTCGAAGGGCATCTTGAAGGAAGGCGACAAGAAGCCGAAGTAGCGCACCTTCATGAATCCGGAGGGGAGCACGTGCTGGAGGAAACGATGCATGAAGGCGAAGACGGGCAAGCGCATCGTGCGCACGCGCTGGCTATGCACCTTGCGGTAAGTGAAGGTGACGTGGGCGTCGTCCACGCATTGGATGCGAGACTCCGAGATCGCGACCTTGAACACGTAGCGCGCGAGATAGGCCAGCGAGTTCGCCGCCTCGCCCACCGCCTGGGCGTTCACGTTCCACTCCACGGCCCAGGCATCCGGTGGGATCTGAGCGAGCAGACCTTCGCGCTGCATCGCGTCACGGAACTTAGCGCGGTACACCCGCGAGAGCGCGTGCACGGGCAAATAAAACCCACTACTCGCCGTGTGCCACGCCGAATCCTCGCTGGAGAACACCCCGCCCAGCACCAGGTAGTGAATTTGGGGATGGAACTGGAGGGCGCGTCCCCAGGTATGAAGCACACCGAAGAATCCGGGCGTATCCGCGCCCATGAACTTGGGGTTCGCGCACAGCGTCTTGATGGATTCGGAAGAGGCCTCGAACAAGGCGGCATAGCCCGCGCGCTGGTTCGAGCGCAAGAAGCCGCGCAAGGATTCGGGCACCGTGAAGGTGAGCATGAAATAAGGCACTGGCACTTGCCGCTCCAATTGGCGGGCGAGCCACGCATAGCCCTTGTGGCCCTGGCAGGCCGGGCAATGGCGGTTGCCGCAACAGCGCGGCAGCACGTGAGGCTTGTCGCAGGCCTCGCAGTGATAACAGGTACACCCATTACCGGGCGTGCGGCAAGCCATCAAGGCGCGCAGCACCTTCTGCTGGTGCCCGGGCATCGTACCGCCGAACTGAGCAAGATAGGCTGGGCCGTGGCGGCGGAAGATCTCTTGAAGAAGGCTCATCTCACAGACCCTCCATCACGGAGTCGATGAGCGCGTAGGCGTTCTCCTCCCCCTTGCGGGTCAAGTGCAAGTAGAGCGTGGTGGTCTCGATGGAGGAGTGTCCCAGGTACTTCTGGATGACCCGTAGATTCACCCAGGCTTCGAGCAGGTGGGTGGCGTAGGCGTGCCGCAGGGTATGCACGCTCACCGAAGGCTTGCGGATACCGGCCTCGAACTTCGCCCGCCGGAAGGCGCCTTGCACCGAACTCTTCGCCATCGGGGTCGTGGAGGTTCCACCTGAGCGCGAGTCGCGCCCGTAGGCGGGAAACAGCAGGCGGGGATTGCGGTGTTGTTTCCAGTGCGCGCGGAGGACCGTCAGGGTGGCATGGGGCAGCGGGACGAAGCGGTCCTTGGCCCCTTTGCCCCGGTGCAATCAGAGGACGGAAGACAGAGAACGGAAGACTGAAAACACCGGCTCCGTCTTCAGTCCTCTGTCCTCAGTCCTCTGGAAAGAAAGGCGCGATTCGGCTCGCGCGCGCAGATACTGAAACAGCCGCCAATCGCGCCCTAGCACACTGACGAAGAAGAAACGAATCCCGCAGTAGCAGATCCGCATGGTGTTGGGCGACCAATGATCCACGTTACGCCGGTGCAAGAAGTATGTTTCCAGCTCGGCCTCGGAAATCTCGGAGGGATTCTTGCCGTGGTGAAACTGAACCAACATGCGAAGGGCGCGCGTGTAAGCTTCCACGGTACGCTCGCCCTTGCCCGCGAGGGTCAAGGCGTTGACGGACTTATGATACCAATCGGTGCTCATGGGTGTTCTCCTGAAGAATGGACGGAAATGCCCGCCACGAAACCCGTGACGAACCCCATCAGGAGAACAAACCCCAACGAAAGCGGCTAGTGACTCAGCGGTAGTATGATTTGCTTCTCGGTACGGACACGCGAGAGCGATGATGAACTCCCCCCGCGTAGCGGCTTACTTGAACCATCAGTTGCACCGGAGCGCCAACAGCCGGCTTCACCGCCTGTTGCCGCCCGGTGAACTGAGTCGTTAGACATCGGAATCTCTATGTGCGATGAGGACTACCTGGAGGAGAGGCGTAGGGCGCTTAAGGAGTCTGTCGCCTTCTTCTCCCCCGAGCGGAAGCTGGAACGCGAGAACTGGATCGTTGATACATTCCTCAAGAACCTTGTGGTGGAGTTCTCTCCTTCTGAGCTCGCTCCGGAGCCTGACGAGCCGCCCGACGTTCGCTTCAGGGACGCGCAGTTTGAATTGAAGGAGTTGATGGATCCGGGTAGGCGGCGCTATCAGGAGTACCGAGATTCGCTTGTAAAGGCACAAAGTGCTACGGATCCATCCGAACTACTCGAACCATTTACGCCTCGGGATGCAACAGCATCGGAGATCTACGCAGATATTTTGGGAGCGGCTTCTGGGCTGCTTAGAAAGTATCCACCAGTCGCATGCGCCAATCTTGATCTGCTTTTCTATGTCAACTACGAGGACGTCATGGGGCTGACCGAAGTGCCATTCCCTGATGTGGCAGAGTTGCGTGCTCAACCGTGGCGATCTGTCTCATTCATCATAGGACACTGTGCATGTGTGCTCGCAACCCAGCTCGATGCGCCATCATTCCTAAGAGCGGCTAAGGGAAAGATTGTGCATCGTCCAATCACCGGCGTCTAACTTCCGCATGCACCTGACCGGCTACAGCGGGCTTCGCCCGCTTCCGCCGGCAGGTGATGCGGGGCGTTAGGCCTTCCCCATGACGCAACGTACGGAATATTTCGAGGACGCAGACGCAATCGTTACGGCTGTATTGCTCGGAGATTTTGACGCGGCAGAGCTGTTGGTGAAACGAGGAGTAGACATAAATGCTCAGGACGAAATTGGCCGAACCACAATAATGATGGCTATCGAGGAAGATTGGGCTGGTACTGCGTGGGTTGAATTTCTGATTGAGAACGGGGCCGACGTAAACACCTCGGACAATGACGGTGACTCAGCCTTGGATTTTGCAAAGTACCATCGGCGCAACGACATTGCTGAGCTTCTTCTTTCAAATGGTGCAAAAGGGAAGGATGGCGCGTCGGCTAAGGAACTGCGCGACGATTCGATCTACGCTGCATTTGAGCAAGCAGACATTGTAAAACGCTTGGTCGCAGAAATTGAAAAAAAGAAGCCCTAACGAATAAGGTTAGATCGTGCGAAGCCACGATCTGAACCGTTTGTTGGACGAGCCCGGCCCTGAGCGCGGTTGAGCGTCACAGGAAATATCTATTTGGGAAGTACGCCGGTTTGAAGTTTTACCGGGAGCGCGGGGCCTGGAGAGCCCGCTGCGGACACATCGTTGCGCCAGCCTCTGCGTGTTTTGTTCGGTGGCGGGCCGGTTGCGTGCCGGTTTGCCCCGAGCCATGGCGAGCCTGTGGCTCAGCTTATGGGCGCTGGTCTCCCGTCACAGACGCAGGGGCGGGGTGCTTACAGGGTCAATGCGCCCCCTGGGTGGCAATGGGCACCGGCATGACCCCTTCGATCCCCGGGCGAATCCGCGTTTTCACGATTCCCCATCGCCGCCCCGCAGCAGGTGCATAGGACTGGCGCGCGTTCTTTGACCCAAGGGGCCCGTAGGGTCAGATCTTTAATTTATATCATCAACTCCCAAAAAATATGGCGAACACGGAACACACGGGAAAACAACGGCTCTTCCCTGTATTCCGTGGTTGATGCTTTATGTATTCTTCGTGTATCTACAAAAGCGAAGGGAAAGGCCTTGTACTTTGCCTTCTCGCTTGATCTGACAGGCCGAGCACGCATGGAAGGCCGAGCGCAGCCCGGCGGCTGTTATTTCGCGCTGCGCGCTCCATTCGTCGCGGCACAACCGGGACGTTAGAGGGCAAGAAATCGAGCGGCGTATACTTCCAACGAATGAATCTGAGAGTACTGAAATGGACATGCCCGGAATCGAATTCCTGATCGATCGAAATGGCCGCAAAAAGGCGGTGCTCATCGACCTGAAAAAGCATAAGGGTCTGTGGGAAGATCTTTTTGACGCCTATATCGCGCACCAAAGGCGCGGCGAGCCCCGTGATTCCCTTGCCACGGTAAAGCGCTTAGTTGCCGCGAAGGCCAAGCGCAAGGCGCGTGGCTGATTATTCCGTAGTTTTTGCTCGATCCGCAAGCAAGGAACTCCGGTCACTAGATTCAGCGGTGGCTCTACGAATTCTTAAACGAATCGAGGCATTGTCCGCGAACCCTCGTCCCGCAGGCGTGGTAAAGCTCGAAGGCGCACAGGATCTATGGCGCCTTCGCGTAGGCGAGTGGCGCATTGTTTACCGAGTCGTAGACAGCCAGAGTCTGGTGGATATTGTTGGCATCCGCCATCGCCGCGAAGCATATCGCTGAGCACCGCCCTCTGGCCGCCGCGTCTACTCGGACGCGCGCAAATGCCGCGCGCAGGTAACGCGGGACGTTGGGCCGCACACGGGGCATGGAGACCATCGTTGCGGAGATCGAGTGTGCATTAGCAACGCTGCAACTCCCGCCTGGAGCAATGGAGCAGCTGTCCCTGGGCCAAAGCGAAGCCGTGTGCCGGCGACTTCTTAGTTCCAGGATCTGCAGCGCGCCGGCGCCTTCACTTCTGCGGAAACAAATCCGCATTCTTTCTCCACCGCCTTGGCACATATCCCTGTGCAATAAGCGAATACGCCGCCGGAACGACCACGAGAGTTAGCAGGGTTGAGGTGATCATCCCTCCGATCACCGCGATGGATAACGTCTGGTTCGTTTCCGCTCCCGCGCCGATTCCTAGCGCCGCGGGCAGAAGCGCCAAGATGATCGTGAACGAAGTCATCAGCACCGGGCGCATGCGAATGGGGCAGGCATCGCGCAATGCATCATCCACCCCCATGCCCTCCGCCCGCTGTTGGTTGGTGAGATCCACCAGCAAGATGGAATTCTTCGCCACCAATCCGATGAGCAAGATGAGGCCGATCATGGAGTAGATGTTCAAGGTTTGCCCAGTGAGCCAAAGGGCCATCACGCCGCCGACGATGGCCAAGGGCTGGGCGAGCATGATGATGACGGGCTGAAGGAAGGAATTGAACTGGCTCGCGAGCACCATGTAGAGCAACACCAAGGCAAGCCCGAAGGCGAAGCCCATGTACTTGAGGGTCTTTTGAAATTCTTCCGCTTGCCCGATGAGTTGGATTTTGTAGCCCGGCGGGAGAATCTCGGCGGCCAGTGCACGCACTGTCTTCACCGCTTCGCCCAGGTCGGCGGTGGGATTGTTGAAGAAATTGGCGGCGTATTGCAGGTCGAGTCTTGCCACCACGGCAGGGCCGACGGCCTCCTTCCACTGCGCGACGGAATCCAAGCGCACCAGGGTGCCGTCCTTGCTGCGCAAATAAATCTTGCGCAAATCCGCCGGCTGGGTGAATTGCGCCTCGGCCGCCTTCAAGCGAACGAAGTAGCGCTGGCCATCCCCCGGCTCGTCGCTGTAGCTGGCGATGTCGGTGCCTCCGGTGAGCATGTTGACGGCGAAAGCCAGCTCTTCCGTGGAAATGCCTAGGGCGTTGGCACGTGTGCGATCGGGAAGAAGCACGATTTGCGGCAAGCTCAACTGCAGGTCGGTGTCGGTGCGCCCGATGCCCGGTTCGTTTTGCAGGCGTTGCTGCAAAGTGGTGGCGTACTTTCCCAATTCTTCCAACACCGGCCCCACCAAGGCGAACTGCAAGCGCTCTCCGCGCCCGCCGCCCACGAAGGATTGTGGCGCGGCGAAAGCGCGCACGCCTGGCAATTGCCCCAAAGCTTTCTGCACGTCCCCCATCACTTCCTTTTGCGAGCGCTCACGCTGCGTCTTGGGCAGCATGCGGGCGACCACGTAGCCCTGGTTGACCTGGCCCGCGGAACCCAATCCTATGAGCGAGAACTCCGTGTGCACTTCCTTGAACCGATCGAGAATGGCTTCTATTTCTCGGATCTTGCCCTCGGTGTATTGAATGCTCGACCCCAGTGGGGTGCGCAAGGTCACGTTGAAGCGCGACTCGTCTGTGTCCGGGGCCAGGGTTTTACCCACCTTGGCGAAGAAATAAAAACTCGACGCAAAGGCGGCCACCGCAATCAATAACACCAGCCCCCGGTGGCGCAAGGCCAAGTCGAGCAAGCGGCGGTAAGTACGATCTAGCCTTTCGAATCCCCGATGCAGCTTGCGGTACACGAAACCCTCGTTTTCCGCGACTTTCAAGTAGCGCGAGCACAACATGGGCGTGAGCGTGAGCGAGACAAACCAGGAGACCAGCACGCCGGCCACCACTACCACGCCAAAGGAATTGAGGAAACGCCCCACGATGCCAGACATGAAGATCACCGGCGTGAAGATGCACACGAGCGATAGCGTGGTGGCCAGAATGGCGAACACCACCTCGCGAGCGCCGTTGGTGGCCGCGGAAATGGGATCCGCATCCAGCGTTTCGCGGTGCCGGTAGATGTTCTCCAGCACCACGATGGCATCGTCCACCACCACACCGATCAACAGCAGCAGGCCTAGCATGGTGATGGAGTTGAAGGTGAACCCGGCGAAGTACATGACGGCGATGGCGCCGAACAAGCTCACAGGAATGGCCGTGGCGATGATGAGGGTGGAGCGAACGCTGCGCAAGAACAGCCACACCACCAAGGATGCCAGCAGCGTCCCCTCGATCAAATGTTCCTTGAGCGTGGCCACCAGTTGCAATATGAATATGGCGTCGTTCGAAACGACGGAAAGTGTGAAGCCGGGAGGAAGCGCGGGAATGATTTCATTCTCGACTCTTGCTAGAACGTTCTCGGCGATCTCCACGGTGTTGGTGTTGGAAACCTTCGCCACGCCGATACCGATGGTGCCTTTGCCGCTGTAGCGCGCGAGCTGCCGGTTGTCGCTCAAGCCATCTTCCACCTCGGCGATGTCGGAGAGCCGTACCGGCAGGCTCTCGCGCTGGGCCACGATCAATCCGCGCATCTCGTCCAGGTTGTGATATTCGAGATCGAGTTTCACCAAGCTTTCGGTGGTGCTGCCCACGATGAAGCCGCCGGGCAATTGCACATGCTCTTGCGCGAAGGCCCGCCTTAAGTCCGATGCCGTGACATTGAGTGCGGCCATGCGCGCGGGATCGAGATTCACGCGAATGGTGCGGTCGCGCCGCCCGCCCAGGCGCACTTCGCCGACACCGTCGATGGTTTCCAGCCTTTTCTTGATGACGTTAAGGGCGTATTGATTGAGTTGCTGCTGCGTTCGGTCACCTTGCAGGGCCAGCCAGAGGATGGGCTGGGTGTTGGTTTCCGCCTTGGAGACGACGGGAGGGTCGGTATCCTCGGGCAGCCTGCGCAGCACTTGGTTGACCTTGGCCTGGACCTCGTTAAAGGCCACGTCGATGCGCTTGCTCAGATCGAAAGTGATGTTGATGGTGGAAACGCCGGGCGAAGAAGTGGACTGCACGTGCTCGATGCCAGGCACGCTGTTGATCGCGCTCTCGATGATGTTGGTGACGCTGGCATCCACCACGGCGGGGTTCGCGCCCTTGAGCGTTGTGGTCACGGACACGTTGGGTAACTCGACGTACGGGAGCCGGTCCATGCCGATGCGCTGGTAGGCGATCACGCCGAAGAGCACCAGCACCGCGTTCACCATGATGGCGAGCACGTGCCGCTTGATGGAAAGTTCTGGCAGGGTCACTTAGGACTTCTTTTCTTGCACGCTGACCGGTGCCTGGTCGGTCAAGAAACCCGCGCCATCGAGCACCACGCTCTCGCCCGCCTTTAGCCCGGAGAGGATCTCGACCCAGCCTTCTTGCTTGACGCCTGCGCTCACCACTCGCTGCCGAGCGGCGTTTCCCTCCACCACATAGACCACCTTGCCCGCGGGCCGCAATACCACGCTTTGCTCCGGCACCACGATGGCGCCAGGCCGAACCTCCACCGATACGCGGGCATTTACCGTGGAGCCCGGATGCCATCCCACTTGTTCCTTCAAGCGCACGATGGCGCTCACCGCTCTGTTGGTGGCGCCCACGCCCGCCTTGATTTCGGCGATCTCGGCATCCAGCGCGCCGGAGGCGGGCGCTTGCAACTTTACTTTCTGCCCCACCTTGAGCAGCGGCAGCAAGCTCTCGGGAAACGGAAGGTACACATTCAAGATGCGGGTGGACACCATCTCGAACATGGGATCGCCGATCTTGACGTAATCGCCTTGCGCAATCAGAGGACGCTCGATCTTGCCATCGAAGGGAGCGGTGAGCCGCGTCTTGCCGATGTTGCCATTGGCGATGGCCAATTGCGCTTTGGCCACCGCCAGTTGCTGCGCCAGGGCGCCCTGTTGCGCAACGGCGTCGTCCACGGCGGACTGCGATAGGAATCCCTTTTGCCGCAGCGCTTTGTTGCGCTCGACGATGGCGCCTTGATTCTTGAGCAACACCTCCACGCGATTGAGTTCGGCCGCGACGGCCTGCCCCGTCAGGCGCAGATCCACCGGGTCGATCACGGCGAGTAATTGGCCCTGCTTCACCGCCGCGCCCGCACGCCCCAGAACTTGGCTGACCTTGCCCGCGACTTCCGCCGTGATCTTCGGATCGATGGTGCTCTCCACGGTGCCCACGGTGGATTCCCACACCTCAAGGTCGGTTTGTTTCGCCTGCGTCACCGTGACCAGCGTGGCGGTGGTGCCTTTGGGCTTGGGCGCACCGTCGGAGCGGTTACCGCAGGCCGCGAGCGCGGCACAAGCGAGTACGAGCAGGAAGTAACGAGGTGGTCGGAGCACTTAGCGTGGGAGAAATGATCCTTGCCGCCCTTCGATGCGGAACAATGACCGTTGGTTCAACGGCTGGGGAGACCGATTCTAACGCCCCAGGGGTGAGAGTACCCCGCCTAGCCCGCGTAACCAACGATTCGGTAAGCCGTCGCGCCGCGAAACAGCGCCTGGGGATCCGCGGAAGTCCAGCCACTAAAGGGGAAAAGTCCGCCGTAAAGATATCAGTACGACGGCGATAAGCGTTGCGAGGGCGTACCGCTGCGGCGGCATCGAAAGGCTTAGGGCACCATGTCAGCGGATGTGCTCATGCGCGTACAAATCCGCCACAGGCTCACGCGCGCGGATCAGCCTTGCTCCGGTTCCGTCCACCATCACCTCCGCCGCGCGCGGGCGCGAGTTGTAGTTGCTGCTCATGCTCATGCCGTAGGCGCCGGCGGACATGATGGCAAGCAGGTCGCCTTCCATCAAGCACAGATCGCGGTCTTGCGCGAGAAAGTCAGCGGATTCGCACACGGGCCCCACGATTTCCCATGGCTGGGTGGCTCCTTCGCGGCGCTGGACCGGCAGAACGTCGTGCCATGCCTCATACAACGCAGGGCGCAACAAGTCGTTCATGGCGGCGTCCACGACGGCGAAGTTACGAGTTTCGCCGGGCTTCAAATACTCCACTCGCGCCAGCAGGATGCCGGCATTTCCAACCAGGGAGCGGCCTGGTTCCAGAATGATTTTGAGGGACCGGTTTCCCACCGCTTCGGCTATGGCGTTGGCGTACTCCGCCAAGGACAGCGGTGTTTCGTCGCGATAGCGAATGCCCAATCCTCCGCCCAGGTCGAGATGCTCGAGCACGCTGCCTTCGCGGCGTAGCTCATCCACGAGCCCCAGCACTTTCGCGAAGGCGTCGCGAAAGGGGCCGATCTCCGTAATCTGCGAGCCGATGTGGCAATCGATACCCACCACGCGCAAATGCGGCAAGCTCGCCGCCAGGCGGTACAACCGAGGAGCCTCCTTGAACGCGACGCCGAACTTGGAGTCCTTCAATCCCGTTGAGATGTAATGGTGGGTCTTGGGATCCACATCGGGGTTCACGCGCAAACTCACAGGCGCGCGGCGGCCCATTTCACCCGCGACATTATTCAAGCGGCGCAACTCGCTTTCCGATTCGGCGTTGAAACACGCGATACCCGCTTGCAAAGCTTGCTGCATCTCCGCCACTGTCTTGCCCACGCCAGAGAACACGATCTTGGCGGGGTCGCCACCCGCGGCCAGCACGCGCTCCATTTCGCCGCCGGAGACAATGTCGAATCCGCTGCCGAGCTTCGCGAACAAATCGAGTACGGCGAGATTGGAATTGGCCTTGATGGCATAACAGATGAGGTGAGGGAGGCCCTTCAATGCCCGCGCCAGCGCGCCGTCCAGCGCTTGGTAAGCATGCGTCAAGGCAGCGCGGGAATACACGTAGCAAGGCGTGCCGAACTCGTCCGCGATCTTGGACAATGGCACCTCCTCCGCTTGCAGGCCTCGTGGACCGTAGGTGAACGGCTGCATGGCGCCTACTTCTTCTCGGTCTTGTTGGGCTCTTCCGGCGGCGGTAGGTAGAGCGGGCCCTTCATGCCGCAGGCGGCGAGGAAGGTGGTGAGCAGCAACGAAAACACGAGCGCGCGCATGGCCGGAGCAAGTAATTAAATTGCCACCGAGTGTAGCACTACAGGCTCATGTAATGCCGTGTGAGGGCATTGAGTTCGGCGCGGGCCCCGGCGTATCCAGGGCAGAGTTTCTCGACGATGCTCCAGAATTTGGGCGAGTGGTTCATCTCGATGATGTGCGCGGCCTCGTGAGCGACGACATAATCGATCACGGGAGGTGCCGCCTGCATCAAGCGCCAACTCAGGCGAATCTCGCGTTGCGCGTTGCAACTCCCCCAGCGCGAGGTGGCGCTCGACACGAATAGCTTCGGCTTCTTTCTCAGATTGAGTTGCATCGCATAGTGCTCCAGCCGTTGGGCGAAGTGGCTTTGCGCATGGCGTTTGTACCATTTGGCGAGCGCCAGTTTCACGTCAGCGAGTTGCGCGCTACCAGGCAACCGCACCTCCAGGCGGTGGTTGTCCATGAGCAGCACCATTGCGCGCTCTTGCTCCTCCACCACGTCGAGAGTCAATTGCTCGCCAAGATAGTCCACCAGACCGCCGCTTCGCCACGAGCGCGCGGGAGGTGCGTTGGCGCTCCAACTCGCCAGCTTCTTTTGGATCCAATGGGCGCCGTCTTGCAGAACGCGTTCTATGTGCCTGTCCGTGCTTCGCCACGGCGCTTGCACCACCAAGCCCCGGTCATCCACTTGCAGCCCGATGCGCCTGCGCTGCATGCTTCGCTTGAGCAAGTAGGAAATTTCCTTTCCGCCAAGGTGGACTACGCGAGACTCGGAAGGCAGTTTTTCCGGTGGTTTCTTGGGCGGGGCCCTTGGTGGTTTGTGGACCGGTGGCGCCGGTTCCGGCGAGCGCAAAACTTGCCGAAGAAACTCGAAGGGCGCGAACAAATCTAGCTGCAACGGGAACTGCCCAGCTTGCGAACTTCGCTTTCTATCCAGTCTCGAGTCCTTTCATTGATTTCGTTCACGCTCAGCCCCGAGGTATCGATGGGCTTGCCGATGCTCACCGTTATTTTGCCCGGAAACTTGACGAAGGCATTGCGTTGCCACAAGTGCCCGGCATTGTGCGCCACCGGTACCACCGGCGCGCCCGTCTGTTTGGCGAGCCACGCCCCGCCGACCTGGTAATTACCCGTTTCCCCCGGAGGCACGCGTGTTCCCTCGGGAAACACGACGATCCAGAAGCCATCGCGCAAGCGCGCCCGCCCCTGCTCCAGGGTCTGTTTGAGTGCCCTCATGCCAGCTCCGCGGTCGATGGCGATGGGGTTCATCATCGCGAGCCCCCAACCGAAGAAGGGCACCTTCAACAGAGATTTCCTCAGCACCCACACTTGCGGTGGAAAGATCACCTGGAACACCAAGGTTTCCCAGGCCGATTGGTGCTTGGACAATACGATGCTGGGTTCCGAGGGCAGATTGCCGAGCCCGATCACTTCGTAGCGAATGCCGCATATCAGGCGCGCCAACCACACCATCAAGCGCGACCAGGAACTGATGACACGGTAGCGCGTGAGCGGTGAAAAGGGAAAGGTAAGCAGCGCCACGCCGGAGAAGAACACCGTGAGCACCGATTGCAGAGCGAGAAAGAACGCCGAGCGCGAAAGAGTGAAAACGTAGGGCATCAGGCAATAATGGCCCTCACCGCCTCGGCGAGGTCCGCATGGATGCGCGTGGACGGCGGCAGCCCTCCGGCTTCGCGCGATTTCGTGCCTTTACCCGAGAGCACCAGTATCGGTTGCGCGCCCACGGCATCGGAGGCTTGCAGATCGCGCAGGGAATCCCCCACGCTGGGCGCATCCTTCAAGGCGATGTTGAAGCGCCGCCCGATGTCCTCGAGCATGCCCGGCTTGGGCTTGCGGCACGAGCATTGCGCCTCGGCGGGATGCGGGCAATAGAACAGCGCGTCGATGCGCCCGCCGAGCTGGGCGAGCGCGCGGTACATCTTGTCATTGATGGCGTTAAGCGTGGCCATGTCGAACAATCCGCGCCCGATGCCCGATTGGTTGGACGCCACCACCACCCGGTAACCCGAGTGATTGAGCTTGGCGATGGCTTCCAGGGAACCGGGAACCGGCTTCCATTCCTCGGGGCTTTTGATGAACTGGTCGCTATCCTGGTTGATGACGCCGTCGCGATCCAAAATGATGAGCTTCATGCCGCCAGCTTCGAAATATCGGCCACTTGGTTCATCAAGGTCTCCAACTGCGAGAGCAAGGCAAGCCGGTTATCGCGCAAGCTCGCATCCTCGGCCATCACCATGACCTTATCGAAGAAGGTGTCCACGCCGCCGCTAAGGCCGGCCAGCAAGCGCAACGCCTGCGTATAGCTCGCGCTGGCCACCAGCGCGTTCAATTGCGGCGCCAGGGCGTTGACGGCACCGAACAGAGCCCTCTCGGCATCCTCCTGGAAGAGAGCTACATTGCACGTACCGTTCTTGACTTCGGTCTTCTTGAGAATATTGCGTATGCGTTTGTTGGCGGCGGCCAGACTTTGCGCTTCGGGAAACGCGCGGAAAGCGCGCACCGCCTCCATGCGAGGTAACACCTGGTCCATGCGAACAGGGTTTTGGCCCACCACCGCTTCGATCTCGTCCACGGTGAATTCGCGCTCGCGCAAATAACCCCGCAAGCGATCCAGCGCGAAGGGATGAATATCCTGCACGACGCTATCGGCCAGCATCCCTCCGGGGAACTGGCTGCGCGCCACTTGCAGGAGCTCCACGAAATCCAAGGGCAGCGCCTTTTCCACGAGAATGCGCAGAATGCCTAATGCCTGGCGGCGCAAGCCGAAGGGATCGCGGTCGCCCGAGGGTTGCATACCGATGCCGAAGATTCCCACCAAGGTATCGAGTTTGTCCGCCAGCGCCACGGCACAGCCGAGATGATCATCCGGCAGCGAATCGTTGGCGAAGCGCGGGTGGTAGTGGGCCTCGATGGCGCGCGCCACGTCCGCGGACTCGCCATCGTGCAACGCGTAGTACTGCCCCATGATGCCCTGCAACTCAGGAAACTCGCCCACCATGCCGGTGATGAGGTCCGCCTTGCACAAGCGCGCCGCGCGCTCCGCTTTCGTTGCGTCTACTCCAAGCTTCTCCGCGATATGCACAGCCAGCTTGGAGATGCGGTGAACCCTCTCCAGTTGGCTGCCCAACTTGTTGTGATAGACCACTTGTCCCAGACGCTCCGCGCGCTCGGCGAGAGGGGTCTTGCGGTCTTGGTCGAAGAAAAATTTCGCGTCCGACAAACGGGCGCGCAGAACGCGCTCGTTTCCTTGAATGATTTGAGAGGGGTCGTCGGTCTTGAGGTTGCTCACGATCAGAAAGCGGTTCAGCAGCTTGCCAGTTTGCTTATCGAGCAGCGGAAAGTACTTCTGGTGCTGCTTCATGGAGAGGATCAGGCACTCTTGAGGTACCGCTAAGAAGGCTTCGCCAAAGCGGGCCTCGTAAACGATGGGGCCCTCCACCAACGCGGTGACTTCGTTCAGCAAATCCGCCGCTTCGCCCAGTTGCGCTTCGCCCGCGGCGCTGGCGAGCATCGCGTGAATGAGGTCGCGCCTCTTCACGAAACTCGCCACCACGGCGCCACGTTGCGCGAGCGTAGCCTCGTATTGGCTTGCGTGCTCGATCTTGATGCTGCCCTCGCTTAAGAAACGGTGCCCGCGCGTATGCCCTCCAGCGCGCAAACCCAGCACGCTGCCTTCCACCACCTGCGTGCCATGCAACATGATCAATCCGTGCACGGGCCGCACGAACTGGTCTTCGCGGTTGCCCCAGCGCATCATCTTGGGAATGGGAAGTTCCTTGATCGTTTGCTGAACGATACCGGCCAAGTGCGAGGACAAGGCTTCCCCCGCCTTGGTGGACCGAAACACGAAGTGCTCCGCCTTGCCGTCGTTCATGCGCGCGAGTTGTTCCACGGCCACTCCGCACGAACGCGCGAAACCTAGCAGCGCTTGCGTGGGTTTGCCGTCAGCGCCCATTCCCGAACTCACGGCGGGGCCCTTGCGTTCCACGCTGCGTTCGGGTTGGATGCCGGCAACGTCCGCGACCAGCACGCCCAAGCGCCGCGGCGTGGCGAACGGTGTTACCGCGGCTTGCGCGGGCGCAAAACCCAGATCCTTGATGCGTTTGCCAATGCCTTCGGCGAACCGGGCGCCCAAGGTTTGCAGGGATTTGGGCGGCAATTCTTCCGTGAGAAGTTCAACGAGCAATGCGTCTCCCATGAAAAGTCCGCTCAGTTCTTCAGCATGGGAAAACCCAACGCTTCGCGCGAATCGTGGTAGGCCTGCGCCACCAGCCGCGCTAGCACGCGGACCCGGCCAATATAGGCCGCGCGCTCGGTCACGGAGATGGCACCGCGCGCATCCAACAAATTGAAGGTGTGGGAGCACTTCATCACCATCTCGTATCCAGGCAGCGGCAATCCCGCCTCGATGAGGCGTTTGGCTTCGCCCTCGTATTGGTTGAAGTGTTCGAACAACATCCGCACGTTGGAGTGCTCGAAGTTATATTTGGATTGCTCTACTTCGTTCTGGTGGTAGACGTCACCGTAGGTCACACCCTTCACCCAAGCCAGATCGAAAACGTTGTTGACCCCTTGCAAATACATGGTGAGGCGCTCCAAGCCATAGGTGATCTCGCCTAGCACCGGCTTGCACGGCAGGCTGCCCACCTCTTGGAAGTAAGTGAATTGCGTGACCTCCATGCCGTTCAACCACACTTCCCATCCCAAGCCCCAGGCGCCCAAGGTCGGCGATTCCCAATCGTCTTCGACGAAGCGAATGTCGTTTTTCTTGGAGTCTATCCCCAAGGTGATAAGGGATTGCAGATACAACTCCTGAATGTCGTCCGGAGACGGCTTCAACGCCACTTGGTATTGGTAATAGTGCTGCATGCGGTTGGGGTTTTCGCCGTAGCGCCCGTCCTTCGGGCGGCGCGAGGGCTGCACATAAGCCGCCTTCCACGGCTCGGGACCTAGCGCGCGCAGGAAGGTTGCCGTATGAAAGGTGCCAGCACCCACCTCCATATCGTAGGGCTGTAGCAAGGCGCAGCCTTGCTTGCCCCAGAAATTCTGGAGCGTGAGAATCACATCTTGGAAGTTCATCGGGGTGGAGGAGCTTGGATTGGCGTGTCCCGGAAAAAACGCGAATGTTACTGGGTTTTGCCCCCGCGCCGCGCCGTGGACGGACACCGGGCCCAGGGAGTTGCTACAGTTTCAGGGCGTAATCATGAATACGAGCACTGAACTTGAGGACTTGGACCTGCTCGCCACCGTTTTCGACGTGGCGCGCACGGATATCTGCGTCATCAGCGAGATGGGTCTTTTTACCAAGGTCAACCCCGCTTTCTGCGCCATGGTCGGTTACGCCAGCAATGAACTCGTGGGGCGAGAGTATTCGATGTGCGCCCCGTCCGCGGTCGTGGCCGTTAAAGACAAGTTTCTGGCCGCCAACCTGGCGGACTCCCCCAAAGTTCCGGCTGAGTGGCAAATCCGGCGGCGCGACGGATAGCTCTTCGACGCGCTGGTCAGTTCTCGCCCGGTCACCCGGAATAATGGCCAGCGCTTTTTAGTGGTGACGTTCTCCGGCATCACGGAGCGAAAAGCCATGCAGGCCCGGGCGGAGCAGATCAACACCGAACTGGAAGCGCGCATTCAAGCTCGAACTCGAGAGCTTCAGGAGAACGAGCGCAAGTACCAGCGCATCATCGACGTGACGCGCGAGGGGTTTTGGCTGGTGGACGGTTGGAGCCGAACTTCATCCGTGGCCGGCATCGCTTTCGTGCGGAACCGCAATTTCGTCTGGGTCAACAGGGCCTTCGAGCAAGACATGCTGGGTTACGAGGCGGGCGAATTGGCGGGGAAGTCGAGCTTGATCACTTATCCCAGCCCCGAGATGTACGCCGGCCTCGGGCCCCAGATCGACAATATCCTCATCGAAAAAGGCATGTTTCAAATTCCATGACCTCGCACGAGTTTCGCACGCCCTTGGCGGCAATCCTGTCTTCCATCGAATTGATTGCCGGCTACGGAGAGCGTCTTCCCGAGGATGAAAAGACGGAGCTGGCCGGCGTCATCAAGTCGTCGGTCAAGGGCATGAGCCAGATGCTGGAGGACAGAGGTGGCTCCGGTTAATTGGACAGATTTCGGTTGAAGATAATTGAAGCCCTGCATGGTTAAGCTGCCAGAGGCAGCGGTAGGCTGCCGAAGTAGGCTTCATCGGGCGTTCTGCCGTCAAGGCTGAGATGAGGTCTGATCTGGTTGTAGAAACGGAAGTACTTCGTGAGGCCGTCTTTGGCCTCAATCATGGTGCCATAGGAGTGGAGGTAGACGTCTTCGTACTTGACGCTTCTCCAGAGCCTTTCCACGAA
>SHXO01000070.1 GCA_009693245.1 Betaproteobacteria bacterium
GCCTTCCCTGTATTGTCGCTGTGGCTGCCGAGGACGCTGGGTTTGTCCTAGAAAGAGCTATTGCCGGCGAAGGGCGGTGTTGGCCGGCGCTCCCTATATACTAGGCCGGATTTGAATCCGAAAAGAGCGAAACATGAAGAGAATAACGACAGCCGCGCTGATGGCCTGCGCACTGACCGGGGGAGCGCACGCGGCGGATAAGGTCAAGGTGGGATTCCTAAGCACGTTGTCGGGGCCCTCGGCCGCCATTGGATTGGATATCCGGGACGGTTTCAATCTGGTGGTGAAGAACCATGGCGGCAAGCTGGGCGGGTTGCCCGCCGACGTCTTGTTCTCCGATGACCAGCAAAACCCGGACACGGGAAAGCAGTTGGCGGAGAAATTTCTCAAGAAGGACCGCGTGGATTTCATCACCGGCATCGTCTTCACCAATGTCATGTTGGCCGTGGCGCCCGCCGTGTTCGATGCGCAGACCTATCTCGTCACCGCCAATGCGGGGCCGGCGCAATTCTCCGGGCAAGGATGCAGCCCTTGGCTCTATAGCACCGCGTGGCAGAACGACGGCGCGCACGAGGCGGCCGGAAAGTATGTTCAGGACCGCGGTTTCAACAACATCGCTCTCATCGCTCCCAATTATCCCGCGGGCAAGGACGCGCTCACGGGATTCAAGCGCTTCTATCATGGCCCGGTATTGGAGGAGATTTACACCAAGCTGGGGCAACTCGATTATTCCTCCGAGATCGCGCAGATCCGCGCCGCCAAACCGCAAGCAACGTACGTATTTTTGCCCGGCGGCATGGGCATCAACTTCATCAAGCAATTCGTCGCGGCCGGGCTCAATAAACAGACAGTGCTGGTGGGCCCAGGCTTTATCGCCGACGAGGACATCATCAAAGCCGTGGGCGAGCCCATGGTGGGATTGTTCAACACCTCGCAGTGGGCGCACGATCTGAACAACGAAGCCAACAAGAAATTCGTGGCGGATTTTCAAAAGGAGTACGGCCGGCTGCCGACCGTCTACGCCTCGCAAGGCTACGACGCCGCGCAACTCATCGACTCCGCCGTGCGTGACGTGAAAGGCAAGATCGAAGACAAAGCGGCCCTGGGCAAGGCGTTGGGCGCCGCCAACTTCAAATCCGTGCGCGGCGATTTCAAGTTCAACGTGAATCACTTCCCCATCCAAAACTTCTATCTCCGCCAAGTCGTGAAGGAGCCCAGCGGGCGCATCACCAACAAGCTGGTGGGAATCGTGTTGCCGAATCACGTGGATGTTTATGGGAAAGAGTGCAAGATGAAGTGATTGAGGGAGGGGGGAGGAGAGATCATCGCCGCCGCCTTAGTGCCTCGCGCACGGGGAAAGGTGGTCACTCTCAAGTTACGTAGCCTGTCCCTATTTCCGTAGGCTCATACTGACCAACGTTCCTACTCCTCCCTCCTCCCTCCTCCCCCCTCCCCCCTCCCTCCTCCCTGAGAAGATGGATTTCGTTTTCCTAACCGAACAGTCCCTCAACGGATTGCAATTCGGCTTGATGCTGTTTTTGCTGGCGGCGGGATTGACGCTGGTCTTTGGCATCATGGACATGATCAATCTGGCGCACGGGTCGCTCTACATGACCGGTGCTTACCTGGCGGCGGCGCTGACGACTTATAGCGGATCATTCTTATTAGGCGTGGGGGGGAGCCTGGCGGGTACGGCGGTCATTGGGGTGCTGCTGGAAGTCACGCTGTTGCGTACCTTGTACGAGCGCGATCATTTGTCGCAGGTGCTCGCAACCTTTGCGTTGATCCTCATCTTGAACGAATTCGTGCGCCTCATCTGGGGACCGCAACCGGTGGCGCTGAATCTGCCTGAAGCCTTGTCCGGCCCCGTGGAAGTCATACCTGGACTGACTTATCCCATCTATCGCTTGCTCATCATCGCGGTGGGCATCGCGGTCGCGCTGTTGCTGTATTTCTTGGTGAGTCATACGCGCGCGGGAATGTGGGTGCGCGCGGGTGCTTCCAACCGCGAGATGGCCATGGCGATGGGCGTGAATGTGCGCGGTCTGTTCACCGCCGTGTTCGCCGTGGGTGCGGCGCTCAGCGCGCTGGCCGGGGCGATGCTCGGTCCGCTGCTAGCGGTGCAGGTGGGCATGGGCGAAAGCATCTTGATCCTGGCCTTCGTGGTCATCGTGGTGGGCGGCATCGGTTCCATTCGCGGAGCCTTCGTGGGCGCCATCCTGGTGGGCGTGGTGGATACGGTTGGGCGCACGATTTTGCCCATGACCTTGCGTGAAGTGTTTTCCCCGCAAGTGGCATCCAACCTCGGGCCGGCACTGGCTTCCATCCTCATCTACATCTTGATGGCGGGTGTGCTGTTTTGGCGTCCTCAAGGTTTGTTTCCGGCGCGAGGATGAGCGCGCAGCCGGCCAGCGCCCAATTGCATCACCCGGCGAAACCGCGGACGGAGTTGCTCGTGCTCGGCATGCTCATTTTGTTTCCCCTATTCATGCGCTACATCGACCAACCCTTCTATACGGTGTTGGTGAGCCGAATCATGATTCTCGCCTTGGCCGTTACCAGCCTGAATCTCCTGGTGGGGTTCGGCGGAATGGTGTGCTTCGGACAAGCCGCATTCTTTGGCACGGGTGCCTACGTGGTGGGAATTTTCATGTATCACGGCGTGCTGCCGGCGTGTATCACCTGGCCAGTGGCCATGGCGGTAAGCGCCTTGGTGGCGCTGGTGATAGGGTCGATCTCCTTGCGCACACGCGGCGTATATTTCATCATGATCACGCTTGCGTTCGCGCAGATGATTTACTACGTCTTCGTATCGCTCAAGGAGTATGGCGGAGACGATGGATTACCGCTTGTACAGCGGTCGGAATTGCCATTCGGGTTGAATGCCAAATCGGACGAGGTGTTCTATTACGTCGTGTTGGCGCTAGGGGCTTTGTGCATGGTGTTGGTGCGCCGTTTGGTGAACGCGCGTTTCGGGCGCGCGCTACAGGCCATTCGAGAGAACGAGAGCCGCGCGGAGGCCATCGGCATTCCCGTGTATCGCTACAAGCTTCTGTGCTTCGTGATCAGCGGCGCCTTGGCGGGATTGGCGGGCGCGCTCATCGTCAACCAGAGCCAGCTCGCGAGCCCAACGCTCTTGCAGTGGAACCAGTCGGGCATGCTGCTCATCATGTTGTTGCTGGGCGGCGTGGGTTATGTATACGGCGGAGTGCTGGGGGCAGCCATTTTCTTGCTTCTGGAAGAAGTGCTGTCCACGCAGACCATTTATTGGCAACTAGGTCTTGGTGTCGTGTTGCTGGGTGTAGTGTTGTTCGCGCGCAATGGGTTGCTCAGTTTGTGGGGCCGCGCCCGTGGCTGACGAGGTTCTGCGGTTACAGGGTGTGGTGAAGCGCTACGGCGCCTTCGCCGTGAGCGATGGCGTCACTCTTTCGGTGGTGCGTGGCGAATTGCACGCGCTGATCGGGCCCAACGGCGCCGGGAAGACCACGCTGGTGCACGAAATCACCGGCACCATTGCATGCGACGCGGGCCGCATCGAATTCGGCGGCCGCGACATCACGGCGGTGCCTGCGTACCGGCGTGTACAACTGGGCATCGCGCGTTCCTATCAAGTCACCAACATATTCTTGAATTGCAGCGTGCTGGACAATCTCTCGCTCGTGGTCCAGGCGATGTCGGATACTCCGTTGGGATTCTGGCGCCCGGCGGTGCGGGAGCGTGCTTTGTTCGAGCGCGCGGCCGAGGTGATGATTCGGGTTGGACTCGAAGGCAAGGCAGATGTTCTGGCCAGGAATCTTTCTCATGGCCAACAGCGTCGCCTGGAGGTTGGACTGGCACTTGCCACCGGGCCGAAGCTGCTGTTGCTGGATGAACCCTTGGCCGGCATGGGGCCGGAGGATTTCGAGCAGATGGTGCGCCTGATCGAGGAACTCAAGAGCCAATGCACCGTGCTCATGATCGAGCACGATATGGATGCCGTGTTTCGCCTGGCCGATCGCATCTCCGTGTTGGTGGCCGGCCGCGTGATCGAAACCGGTACGCCGGAAGCCGTGCGGCGCAGCCCGGAGGTGAAGAAAGCTTACCTCGGAGATGAGGTGGCGGCGTGAGCGCTCTCCTAGAGATCGGCGGTTTGGAATCCGGCTATGGCACGAGCCAGGTGCTGTTCGGCATCGATCTACGCATCGACGAGGGGGAAATCGTCACCTTGCTGGGGCGCAACGGAATGGGGAAGACTACGACCGTGCGCGCGCTCATGGGCCTCACGCCACGCTGGAAAGGTACGGTCCGGTTTCGCCGGGAAGACATCGGCGGGCGGCCCGCCTACTACGTGGCCAAATTGGGATTGGCGCTGGTGCCGGAGGGCAGGCAGATCTTTCCGAACCTGAGCGTGGAGGAAAATCTGGTGGCCTTCGCTACCCATCGCGGGCGGACGCATGGTCATTGGAACTCCGAGCGCGTTTACGCATTGTTCCCCCGCTTGCAAGAGCGTAAAAGGAATTTCGGTAACCAACTCTCGGGCGGCGAACAACAGATGCTGGCGATCGGCCGCGCGCTCATGACCAACCCTCATCTGTTGGTGCTGGACGAAGCCACCGAAGGTTTGGCACCGCTCATACGGGAAGAGATTTGGCAGTGCCTGAAGACCTTGAGCGGCGAAGGCCAAACCATTTTGCTGATCGACAAGTATGTCGAGCGGCTCATTAAACTCGCCCACCGTCACACCATCATCGAGCGCGGGCGGGTGGTGTGGGCGGGAAGTTCCAAGGAACTCGATGCCGATCATGGGGTCTGGCACCGGTACTTGGGGGTGTAAAACACTACAAAGGCTTTTTCACCACAGAGGCACAGAGGCACAGAGGAAGACAACCCCAATATCTTAGGATAAGCTGATTAAGCACGTTCGCCCTGAGCTAGTCGAAGGGCGATCCTGCGATGCGGCGATGTGACGAGGCCTTTCGTTCATGGTTCGATCGTTCGGCGGGCTCACGACTCACCACGAACGGAAGACTTGATCAGTGAGTCCCTAATTGGTCACGGAGTGTCCTGAGTGTGCTGTTCACTCACTGCCTTTCTCTGTGTCTCTGTGCCTCCGTGGTGGATGGTTTTTTTCCAAATACGGAGGAACGGCGATGGCGAGCGGACTGGAAGTATTGCAACCACCCGGATGGGCGCGGCCGCGTGGGTATTCGAATGGCATCGCGGCGCGGGGGAGATTGGTCTTTATCGCGGGCCAGATCGGCTGGGACGAGCAATGCCACATTGTGAGCGGCGATCTGGCCGAACAAGCCCGGCAGGCGTTGAAGAACGTTGTTGCGGTGTTGGCACAGGCTGGAGGGCGCCCCGAGCACATCGCGCGCATGACATGGTACGTGACCGACAAGAAGGCCTATGTCAGCGCCTACCGCGCTTTAGGTGCTGCCTATCGCGAAGTCATCGGCAATCACTTCCCGGCCATGACGGCCTTGCAGGTGCCAGCCTTGATCGAGGATGCCGCCAAGGTGGAAATCGAAGCAACTGCGGTGGTGCCGGACCAGGGCGGTTGAAATCCCGCCATTCACCCCGATATCCGAGGAACATTCCCTTGTTCACCGGAGAGCATCTTGGCGCAGGAAGCAGAAAGTAACTCGCCGCCGCCTATCGAGGTGACACCTCAGACTAAAAACGTCCCGGCCTTGCCCGGCGGACGCCCCGTATTCGTATTGCCAGATGATGCTATTGCGCTGATTCCGGTGCGTAATATCGTGCTGTTACCCGGCATGATCCTGCCCCTGTCAGTGGGCCGCGAGGCTTCCGTCGCAGCGGCCCAGCAGGCCATACGGACCGAGCGCCCCATCGGCATCTTGCTGCAGAAGGATGCGGGAAAAGACGATCCTTCCCCCTCGGATCTGCATCACGTGGGCACCGTGGCGCAGATTCTTCGCCTCATCGCCACGCCCGACGGGTCTCACCACGTCATCTGCCAGGGGATGCAGCGCTTCATCGTGAAGGAGTACCTCACTGGTTATCCCTTCATGGTCGCGCGTATCGAACGGGTCAACGACGGCGAGGAGGCGAGCCAGGACATCGAAGCGCGCTTCATCCAATTGAAGAAGAAAGCCCACGAGGCGCTGGAACTCCTGCCGCAGGCCCCGCCCAAGCTGGCCACTGCCTTGCAGGCGTACAACTCCCCCGGCCCCTTGGCGGACATGGTGGGCGGCTTCATGGACATCAAGCCAGAGGAGAAACAAGAACTGCTGGCGAGCTTCAACATCCGCGCGCGGCTCGACAAGGTGCTCGACCATCTGGTGAAGCGCATCGAAGTGCTGCGCCTGACCAAGGAGATCGATGACAAGACCAAGGCCAGCCTGGACAAGCGCCAGCGCGAATTCGTGCTGCGCGAGCAGCTCAAATCCATTCACGAGGAATTGGGCGAGGGCGACGAGGCTGCGGCCGAAATCCAGGAACTGGAAAAGGCCTTGGCGGATGCCAAGATGCCGCCCGAAGTGGAAACCCATGCCCGCAAGGAATTGAAGCGCCTCTCTCGCATGCCGGAGGCGTCCAGCGAATACAGCATGGCCCGCGGTTACTTCGACTGGCTAGTCGAACTACCCTGGTCCAAATTGAGCGAAGGGGCCATCGACCTTGCCGCCGCGCGCACCATCCTGGACGAGGATCACTTCGGCCTGGAGAAAATCAAGCGCCGCATTCTGGAATACCTCGCCGTTCGAAAACTCAATCCAGACGGTCACGGCACCATTCTATGTTTTGCCGGCCCTCCCGGCGTGGGCAAGACCTCGCTTGGCCAGAGTATCGCCAAGGCCATGGGGCGCAAGTTCGTGCGCGTGTCCCTGGGAGGCGTGCACGACGAATCCGAGATTCGCGGTCATCGCAGAACCTACATCGGCTCCTTGCCGGGGAACATCATTCAGGCCATCAAGAAAGCCGGCACGCGCGACTGCGTCATGCTCTTGGACGAGATCGACAAGCTCAGCCGCAGCGGCCATGGAGATCCTTCCTCCGCGATGTTGGAGGTGCTCGATCCCGAGCAAAACGTGAGCTTCCGCGATGCGTATCTCGGCGTGCCCTTCGATCTATCGCGCGTGGTGTTCATCTGCACCGCCAACATGCTGGACACGATCCCAGGGCCGATGCGAGATCGCATGGAAATCATCGACCTGCCCGGCTATACCGCCGAGGAGAAACTGGAAATCGCCAAGCGCTATCTGATGAAACGACAATTGGCCGAGAACGGATTGGCGGCGGAGCGCTGCGCCATCACCGGCAGCGCTATCCAACGCCTCATCAGCGATTACACCCGCGAGGCAGGTGTGCGCAATCTGGAGCGCGAAATCGGCGCGCTGTGCCGCCACGCGGCGGTGAGGGTGGCCGATGGCGAAGCCCGGGTTGAAATCGATGCCGCCCAGGTGGCCGAAATACTTGGACCACCGAAATTCGAGAGCGAAGTCGCCGCTCGCACCAGCATGCCTGGGGTGGCAACTGGATTGGCGTGGACCCCGGTCGGAGGCGACATCTTGTTCATCGAGGCCAGCCGCACACCGGGAAGCGGCCGCTTGATCCTCACCGGCCAGTTGGGCGACGTGATGAAGGAAAGCGCGCAAGCCGCGCTAACGCTGGTCAAATCCAGCGCGGGCGATCTGCAATTCGATGCCAGCGCACTGGACAAATCCGACATTCACGTGCACGTCCCTGCCGGCGCCATCCCCAAGGATGGCCCCAGCGCCGGCGTGGCCATGTTCTTGTGTCTCGCGTCGCTACTTTCCGGCCGCTCCGTGCGCCACGACACCGCCATGACTGGCGAGATCAGCCTCCGTGGATTGGTCTTGCCCGTGGGCGGCATCAAGGAAAAAATCTTGGCCGCGCTCCGCGCCGGCATCACGCGGGTGATGTTGCCCAAGCGCAATGAGAAGGACTTGCGGGACGTGCCCAAGGAAGCGCGCGACAAGATGGAGTTCATTTTCCTTGAGCATGTGAATGAGGCCGTGGTGGCGGCTTTGAGCGAGGGCACTTCCACCAAATAAGCCGGAACCGTGCGATGAAAGCCGATGCCCTCTTAGCTCCCGATCTACCGGCGGTACCCACCCAGGCCGCCGCTTTTGAAGCCCATGGCTACGCGGGCGTGCAAACGGTGGAGACTGGTAATGATCCTTTTTTGCCGTTGCTGCTTGCGGCCGAGCACAGCGAAAGTCTGGAGCTGACCACGGCTATCGCCGTGGCATTAGCGCGCAATCCCATGAATCTCGCGCACATCGGCAACGACCTCAATGCTTAGTATAACGGGCGCTTTATTCTTGGCCTGGGCTCCCAGATTCGCGCCCACATCGAGCGGCGCTTTTCCATGCCTTGGTCGCACCCCGCGGCGCGCATGCGAGAATTCATCGCGGCCATGCGTGCCATCTGGGCCCACTGGTATCGAGGAGAGCCGCTGAATTTTAGCGGCGAGTTCTATCGACACACTTTGATGACGCCGGCGTTTTCTCCCAAGCCCAGCGATGCCGGCCCGCCGCGGATCTTCCTGGCCGCCGTGGGTCCTCTTATACCGGAACTCAACAAGATGTCGAAGGAGGGCCGCTGGGCCGAAATGGGGGACTTGATCTCGGAGGAAATGCTGCACACCTTCGCGGTTGTGGCCGAGCCAGAACAAATCGTTCCGAAGATCCACGAGCGTTTTGGCGGGCTGATAGACCGGGTAACCCTGGATTTCAGCTTCGCCCCGGCGCAAGCTCGCGCCGGACTGATTCGGCAGCTCGCGGCGTAGTTGGAAGAGAACGCTTCCGATCACATTGGCGACGTGATCGCGGGCGTCCCTTCGCTGGAAATTGACCAAGCGCCAATCCGGCGCTACAGTTTCCGCCTCGCAATCACAATAATTCCCAAGGCGGACCCATGAAAACGATCAAGATTCTCGGAGTTCATGGCCTGGGAGATCACCGTAACAGTACCTGGAAGAACGATTGGAAGGCGGCGGTGCTCGCGGTTTTTCCTGGGCAGCAGAACGTTCAGTTGGAGTTTTCCTTTCTTACCTACGACGATATCTTCGAACGGGTGGATTTGTCGGTGTGGGAAACGATGCAAGCCGTATGGAAGCTCACACGAAGCGGGGTGAGTTCCATATTTCGGCGGCGCCGCGCAGTGCTGGGGGACCTGTCGGACCGGGTGAAGTGGACGGCGGGTTATGTCGTTGCCTGGGTCGAGGATGAGGATTTTCAAAAGCAGACTCGCGCTCGCATTCTGGATGCCGTGGCGGCCGAACAGCCCGACATCATTCTGGCCCACAGCCTCGGTTCCCTGGTCACTTACAACGCCTTTTCGCATCCTGATGCGAAGCGGCCTGCTTACGCAGCCGCCATAGCCAAAAGCCGCTATGTCACCTTGGGTTCGCAGATCGGCAATCCTTTCGTGGTGGGTAATCTCACGGGGGGGGCGAATCGTGCCGTTGCCGGTGAAATACTGGCATCACCTGTACAACGAGGAGGACGATGTTTTTACCGCGCCGGTCAGGTTACTCGACGCCGCGAATTTCAGGCAAACGGACACGCCTTTCGATATAGAGGGCATGGCCGATCACTCTCCCACCGAATACCTGAAGCACCGCAATACGGTGGAGAGTGTCTGGCGGCCGGCCGTGGAACAGCGCATCAATGCACGGGCCTTCGGCGCGGCACGCGCGCCCCGCGAAAGCGCGGCGGTATTGAAGAAGCAAGGCCGCACGGGCCAGCGCGCGCTGCTCGTGGGCATCAACCGCTATCCGCAAGAGCAAGACAGGCTCGAGGGATGCGTCAACGATGTATTCCTGATGAGTTCGGCATTGCAAGAGTGCGGCTTCGCGCCGGAGAATATTCGCGTGTGCCTCGATGAAAGGGCCACTCGCCAAGGGATTGCCGAGCGCTTGCAATGGCTGCTAGACGACCCGAGAGCGGGCGATGAACGCGTCTTCTACTACAGCGGGCATGGCGCTTCGATTCCGGAATACGGCGAGAATCTCGAGCCGGATCGCAAGGCCGAGACGCTAGTGCCCGTGGACTTCGACTGGTCGCCGGACAAGGCGATCACCGATGACGAGATTCATGCGTTGTACAGCCAGCTTCCCTACGGCGTGCGCTTTGCGATGATTCTGGACTGCTGCCATTCGGGCGGCATGCACCGGCAAGGGGGCGCCCGGGTTCGCGGACTCAATCCGCCCGACGATATCCGGCATCGCGAATTGAAGTGGGACAAAAGCGCTGATATGTGGGTGGCGCGGGATTTCAAACGCCTCAACAGGGCGTTCTCGTCCGACAATGAGGCGAACAAGAAGTATTTTGGAGAGCAATGGACTTCGACTCGGCTCGGCCGCGCGTCCTTGTTGCGCATGCAAACCGAAGCGCAGTACCGGCAAGTCAAGCGGCGTGCTGGGTCCGCGAAAATAGGCCCCTACCTTCCTCTTATCATCGAAGCCTGCAAGGAAGACCAATTTTCCTATGAATACCGGCACGGAGTGACGAGCTATGGCGCGTTTACCTACGCGTTGTGCCTTGAATTGCGCAAACGCAAGCGCATCAGTTTCAAACGCCTTGTCGAAGTGGCGGCTGCCAAGCTCGCGGAACTGGGCTACGAGCAAGATCCGCAGATACTCGGGCCGGCCGCGGTTGTTGGCGCTCGCGTGCCATGGAGCGAATAAGGCCGTGCCTTCAAGGCGCGGTGCGTTTTCAGACCACTTGGCCAGCGGCGTAGCCGGAGGCCCAGGCCCACTGAAAGTTGTAACCGCCCAAGTGGCCGGTTACGTCCACGACTTCGCCGATGAAATACAGGCCGGGGTGCTTGCTGGCCTCCATCGTCTTCGATGAAAGTTCACGCGTGTCCACGCCGCCCAGGGTGACTTCGGCTTTCTTGTAACCGACGGTGCCGCTGGGCCGGATGCGCCAATCGTGCAGGCGCGCGGCGATTTCGCGCAGACGTGCCGCATTAAAACGCTTCACAGGCTGATTCTCGAAATTGAATTCCGCCCACCGCTCGGCAAGACGCTGCGGTAGAAACTCGCCCAGCGCATTGGCCAGAAGCTTTTCCGGCGAGCGCTCGAGGATCTCCATCGCATCGTGGCCCGGCAGAACATTCACAGAGATATCCTGGCCCGGTTTCCAGTAAGTGGAAATCTGAAGTATCGACGGGCCAGACAGGCCGCGATGGGTGACAAGCAGTGCTTCCCGGAAACTCGCGCCGTTGCAACTGACGGACGCATCGATGGAAATGCCCGCCAACCCGGCGAACTGCACCAAGGTGTCCGGCGCGAATGTGAGCCCAACTAGCCCCGCGCGCAAAGGTGTGACCGCCAAGCCGAACTGCCCTGCGATGCGATAACCGAAAGGGCTGGCACCGAGTTGCGGAATGGACAGTCCGCCGGTCGCGATGACCAACGATGCGCATTCATGGATGCCGCGGTTGGTGCTAATCACGAATCTCTCGCGCTTTTCGATGGAATCGATTTCCGCTGGCATGCACCACCTTACACCGGCATCGTCGCATTCGGCTTTGAGCATATCGATGATCTGCTGCGCGGAGCCGGCGCAGAATAATTGTCCGTGCTTCCTCTCGTGCCATGCGATGCCATGCTTCGCCATGAGCGCGATGAAGTCCCGTGGGGCGTAGCGCGCGAGCGCCGAGCGGCAAAAGTGCGGATTTGCGGATAAATAATGCTCCGGGCGCACGTCTTTATTGGCGAAGTTGCAACGCCCGCCGCCGGAGATACGGATCTTCTCGCCCAATATCTTCGCGTGGTCGATGAGCACCACTTCGCGCCCGCGCTTGCCCGCTTCAATCGCGCACATCATGCCGGCTGCGCCAGCGCCGACGATGACCACGCCGGCGCTCTGGGCCCCGTTTCGATGGGCTCCCGTTTGGTTACTCACTTGCAATGGAGCGGCATTTGGAAAGGGGGGCATTCTAGTCCGATGGCCCTTCAAGGGACGCGCTGGCGTGGCTTTATAGGCAGCAACCTTATCGGGACATGCGCGCGGAATGCATTTCGGAATTCAGATATTCTGCGGCTCTTGATTTTGCGGTGAGGCTTTCAAGGCGGCCGTAGATTAGGCATTGCGCCGCCATTCGCGGAGCAAGATCAACTTTTTGGGCGAGATCGTGGGCGATACCTCATTGTGGATACTGAGCGCGACGCTGATCCTCCTGGGCTTGGCGGGCACCGTATTGCCAGTCCTTCCCGGGACCTTGCTCATTCTGGTGGGCATCGTGACAGGCGCCTGGATCGGCGACTTTACCCGCATTGGCTGGGGCAGCGTGGCGGCGGTAACGGTGCTGGCGATTGTGGCTTGGGGCCTGGATTACGCGAGCGGCGTACTTGGCGCCAAGAAAGTGGGGGCGAGCCGCAAAGCAGTCATTGGCGCGGCGCTGGGGACCGTGGCCGGTATATTCGGCGGTATCGCGGGCGTGTTGTTCATGCCTCTCGTTGGTGCCGCCTTGGGAGAATATCTGGCGCGACGCGATTACGACCGCGCCATCAAGGCGGGCGTTGCCACTTGGCTCGGCATCATGGCTGGTCTCATTGCCAAGGTGGTGATTGCCTTCATGATGACCGGCATCTTCGTGGCAGCGTTGCTCATTTGATGGACCGCGTGCCTTGTGCGATTGGACTCTCATGATGGGAAGAAGGGGAAAACCATGAAAACCGTTGCGCTCCCATCTGGCGAATGCGTGCCCGCACTGGGGCAGGGCACCTGGAACATGGGCGACAATCGCTCCGCGCGTAGCGAAGAAATCGAAGCGCTGCAATTGGGACTCGATCTCGGGCTCACGCTGATCGATACGGCGGAGATGTATGGCGACGGCAGATCGGAAGAATTAATCGGCGAAGCGATCGCCGGCCGCCGAGACCAAGTTTTTCTGGTGAGCAAAGTCTATCCGCACAATGCCACGCGCAAGGGTACCGCGGCCGCCTGCGAGCGCAGCCTCAAACGCTTGCGCACCGACCGCCTCGATCTTTATTTGCTGCATTGGCGCGGCAGCGTGCCGTTGGAAGAGACGCTGGAAGCATTGCTTGCGCTCCAGGAAAAGGGAAAGATCCGGCACTTCGGCGCCAGCAATCTGGATCTTGACGATATGCGTGAGTTTCACCCCCTCGCCGGCGCCGAGGCCGTGGCCACGAATCAATTGCTCTACAACCTCACCCGGCGCGGTATCGAATGGGATTTGGCCCCTTGGATGCGGGAGCGAAGAATTCCAATCATGGCGTATTCGCCCATTGAACAAGCGCGCTTGCTACGCAACCCCAAACTTACAGACTTCGCGCGGCGCAACGGCATGACAGCGGCGCAGGCGGCGCTCGCTTGGTTATTGGCCAAGGAGAACGTGATCGCCATCCCGAAAACCGGCCAGCGGCAACACGTGAAGGAAAACACCGGATCCTTGCAACATACGCTTACCAAGGAACAGATCTCGGAACTCGATAAGCTGTTCCCGCCGCCGAAAGGGCCGGTCGCGCTGGAGATGTTGTAGGCCTATCTTGCCACGGGGGGTACGTCTGGCCGGCGCTCACTGCGTTCGGCTTGATCCACGAAAGCCTTGAGCAACCCCTCTGGTGCCTCGATGACGTGCTCCCTGCCCGGGAATCCGCCAGACCGAACATCCTGAATGAAATCCTTGAACCCGCCGATGCGTTCGGCCTGCATGGCTTCGCGTAGTTTGAATAGGTTGCGGTACTGCTTCGAATGCCTCGGGTAGGGCGGGCCGTTGTTGCCGAGAATATCTTCCGCGAACAGGAACTGGATGTCGCCGCCGCTGCCGGCACCGATGGATGACGTGAGCAATGTGGTGCGCCTGGTGATCTCTACTAGCAATTCGGCGGGGATGACTTCGACTTCCACCGCCCAAGCGCCGGCTTCCTCCAGGCGTTTGACCTCGCGGTAAATCCACAGCGCTTCTTCGAGAGTCTTGCCGACGGCGCGCAAGCCGCCGGTCCAGGTACTCTTTCTGGGCACTAACCCCGCATGGCCCTGCACCGGCACACCCGCTTCCGCGGCGGCGCTCACGAATCGCGGCGACCATTGGCACATGATGCCGTCGGCCCCCAGTTCCATCGCTTGATAGGCGAGGCGCACCGCTTCGGCCTCGCTGGCCGCGGCCACTAACGGTACCGAGAATGACATGAAGGTATTGGGCGCGGCTTTGCGAATCGCCGCCGCCAGTTCGGGCCGCTTCGGATCGAAGCGTACTTTCATGGTGTCGATGCCAGCTTCTTCGGCGGCGGCCGCCTCCTCCGGCGAAAAAGGCAGGGTCTCCACCAGAACCCGCTTGCCTTTCTGGTCCCGCAGATCTTTGACCGTGTAGTTACGGGTGCCGTAGGCCCCGCCCAAGGTCATCACACGTTTCAGTCCGCGCTTCGTGGCGTCGCGCGGTGGAATACCCCCATCTCCGGTTGCATGACTGGCCATGGCCTTAGCTCTCCTCGATTGATCTGCGTTATGCGGTGCAGCCGATTTTACCGGCTGGCCGTGCCCGTGTGCTGAGCGGGGCTTGGTCCATATTCGAGCACAGCTTAGGTAGGCAGGAAAGCCCAATACAATGGCGTGTTTGACGGGATATGCGGATGTTCGCCCTTACACCCCATGAGCATCACCACCACTATAACAACACACAGAGGAGATTTCATGGCGACCACATTCACGCCCGCGTTCGAGGAGGCCACTTACAAGAAAGTCGCCGCGCGTCTCATCCCATTCTTGTTTCTATGCTACATCGTCGCGTTCCTAGATCGCGTGAACGTGGGCTTCGCCAAGTTGCAGATGGCGAGCGATCTGCACTTTAGCGATGCCATCTACGGTTTTGGCGCTGGCATATTCTTCATCGGCTACTTCATATTCGAGGTGCCGAGTAACGTGATCCTGGAAAAGGTGGGGGCGCGCATCTGGATCGCGCGCATCATGATCACGTGGGGCATCATATCGTCGGCTTTCATGTTCACCGGCGATATTCACTGGGGCGCCATCGCCACCATGTTCCATTGCACGGACGCCCAATTCACGTTCTATTTTCTGCGCTTCTGGCTTGGCGTGGCCGAGGCGGGTTTCTTCCCAGGCGTCATTCTCTATCTGACCTATTGGTTTCCCGGCGCGCGGCGCGCGAAGATGGTGGCACTGTTCATGACCGCCATCGGCGTGGCTCAGTTGGTGGGCTCGCCAGTTTCCGGCGCCATCATGCAGTTCACGGATGGCGCGTATGGCTGGCGCGGATGGCAATGGCTGTTCCTGCTCGAGGGCGTACCGTCGGTGATCATCGGCATACTGGTGTTCGTGATAATGCACGACGGACCGAAATCCACTCCCTGGCTCACGCAGGACGAAAAGAATCTTCTGATCAAGCGGGTTGAAGAAGACAATGCCGCCAAACGGCAACTGGGCCGCAGGCACGGCTTTATCGACGCCTTCAAGGACGGTCGTTTATGGGCCCTGGCGTTGGTCTACTTCGCCATGGCTACATGCTTCTACGCAGTGGGATTCTGGATGCCGACGATCATACAAGAGTTGGGTATCGACAAGAAGGACCTGCTCAAGGTTGGCCTGGTGAGCATGATTCCCTGGGGTGCCAGCATAATTGCGATGATTTACTGGGGCACCCATTCCGATCGCACGGGTGAGCGCCGCTGGCACTGTGCCACCGGTTTTCTGGTGGAGATGGTTGGCCTGCTGGTTCTAGCGGTTGCTCATCACTCTCCAGTCATATCGATCATTGGGCTCACATTGATCACCATCGGATGGGCTGGTTGCGTGGTGACTTTCTGGTCGCTCCCGACGGCCTTCCTCTCCGGCACGGCGGCGGCCGCGGGAATCGCGTGGATCAATTCCGTGGGAAACCTCGGTGGCTACTTCGGCCCGGATCTCATAGGTACCATTCGAACGGCGGCGGGTGGAGCGGCCGAGGCGGCGTTTTTCGCTTTGGCGGGTTTGGCGTTCGTGGGGGCGCTCATCGTCATCCTACTGCCGAAGACGCAGCCCACGCCGGTGCAAGGAGAGAAGGCGGTGACCGCGCCGGGCGGCTAAGCCTGCCGGTTTCGTTTAGTCTCTTACGGATTCACTGTTGACAGAATTGGAGAAGAAATTGCGGAGCGGTGGTCTGGTTTTGGGGGATCAACAAGTGGATCGCCCCTTGTTCCCTCTGGTGGGATAAACAAGGGGGTTCTCCCCTTGTTCGTAACATGATTGTTGCCGAAGCGAGTGCATGCGTTTTGGTTCCGGCTATGCCGGCTTAGGGATTTCGCGGCGGGCCTTTCCCAAGATGCCTGCCGCCATCTACCTTGAGGATCTCGCCGGTGATATGCGACGCCCCTTCTAGGAGCCAGATCGCAACACTGGCGACATCATCCGCATTGGCCACCTTCGCCAGCGGTACCGAGGCCTTGTAGGAGTCCAAGAATTTTTGATAGCCAGTCCGGTCCGTAAAGCGGTCCAGATGCCATCGCGTATCGACCAGTCCGGGCGCCACCGCATTGACCCGGATGGTGGGCGCGAGCGCGCGCGCGAGCGCGAGGGTCAAGGCATTGAGTGCCCCCTTCGATGCAACATAGGCGGTGGATGTCCCCAAACCGGTCAAGCCGGCCATGGACGAAATGTTCACCACGGTGCCCGCGCCGGCCGACTTCATCGCCGGCACGCACGCGCGAATCATCTGATAGGCGCCGATGACGTTGACGCCATAGATGCGCTGCCAATCCTCGGCTACTAGAGCCTCGAGGTCATCCGCCTCGGCGAACTTGGTAATGCCGGCATTGTTGATGAGGGCATCGATGCGTCCCCAGCGTTCGCGCGCGCGAGCCGCGATGCGCCGGCAGTCGGCGTCGGTGGCCACGTCCCCTTGCACAAGAATCGCCTCCGCGCCCGCTGCCTCGCATTGCGCCAGCGTTGTGCGTGCCTCCGTTTCGCTGCGCGTGTAATTCACCACCACACGGCAACCCTTGCGCGCGAGTTGTACCGCGCAGGCCGCCCCCACACCGGCGGACGAACCCGTCACGATACACACTGATCCGTTCAGTTCCATTTCAATCTCCGGTATTTGGGCAGCGAATTCTAAGGCGGCTATCGCCTAAACGGCCAGTGGTGATTCAGGGCCGCACTCCCCCTTGTTGGCGTGCGATCCTCTAGAGATGGAAGCCGCGTGGGGGTAGCCGGCGGCTACTCCCCACGAAGGTTCGTAACGCGGAATCTGGCAACGGCGGTACTGGGAGCACCTGATTCGTGACGAGGTGGAACATGGATCATGTGCATTTCAACCCGGTGAAACATGGCTTGGTCAGTCGCGTGATCGATTGGCCCTTTTCAACGTTTCACCGCCTAGTGAAGGATGGGGTCTATCCGCCGAATTGGGGTGGCGAGTCGGAGGGAGCCTTGCGTTACGACGAATGATATTCGGCGCAATATGGCGCATGTTGGCGCAATGCGCCATATTGCGACCTACGCGGGCTATGCCACCCGCGGCACTCTTCCAACCCCGCCGCTCTTCCGTGCGCAAGCATTTCCCATATACCGTTCGCCGCCCACTCCCCGGGCTTCTTGAACAGCGGATTGAAACGACTCTTCGAGGCGCCTCAATCCTTATGGGTTAGGCTTGTGCTTCGAAATAGCTATCAATTGCTCTGTTCAGCGCTGGCGAAAGGACGCCATCTGAAGTCAGGTCCTCTAGCTGTGTCGCTGTAATGGTTGAGATTACGTTCGATACATGAAGTAGGTCTTTTGCCATTTTGCGTGGAAAGTTCTGTCGGATATCCCCCCCACGATTCTTCGCGAAAGCTGCGCTATCCCTCCGTGAGTGAACTCATCGAGAGCGCCGTGGCCCGACTCATACATTGCCTTTAGGGCACCTCACCTCTAATAATTCAGCATTCTAGAGTAGTGT
>SHXO01000071.1 GCA_009693245.1 Betaproteobacteria bacterium
GGTGGAAGTGTGCTTTCCCGTCTTGGACGAGAAATTGCGCCGCCGGGTTATCAGTGAAGGCTTGGAAAGCTATCTGGAGGACAACACTCAAGCGTGGGAGATGGATTCCGGAGGAACCTATCGTTTGCCCAAGCCTTCGCGCGCGCGCAAGGTATGCGCGCAAACCGCGCTCATCGCGCGCCTTGCCTCCGCCGGCAACGAAGATGAGAAGTCCGCCGGCGCGCGCCCTCCGAAATTAAAGCGCAAACAGGCCAAGTGAGCGAACCCGTCGCGCCGCCGCCAAGCACCCCGCGCGAACTGGAGATCAAACTCGCCGGGCCCCAGGATTTGCTTGAGCGCGTGCTTCGCTCGCCCTTACTCAGGAAGCGCACCCAAAGCAGGAGCACGACACGCTTGTTGCATAACGTGTACTTCGATACGCCGAACAGCGCGCTGCGCAGCCAAGGCATCGGATTGCGCTTGCGCAAGCAGGGGCGCAAGTGGATCCAAACCATCAAGCGCGAGCGCGCGGTAGGCGCCGGATTGCACGACCGCGGCGAATTCGAGAGCGCGGTGTCCCTACGCTTGCCGAGTTTCGCCGCCTTGGAGGGAAGCGGCTTCCAAGATACTTTCGCCTATTTGGAGTTGCGCGAACTTTTGCAGCCGGTGTTCACCACGGAGTTTCGCCGCTCCACTCGCACGGTGGGATGGGGGGAGGTTTTGATCGAGGTGGCCTTCGACCGGGGACATATCCTGGCTGGCGAAGTGGCGCCCCTCTGCGATCTGGAGCTGGAACTCAAGCACGGCGAACCTGGCGCGTTGTTCATGCTTGCCACCGAGCTGTGTTCGCGGTTTCCGCTGCGACTGGAGAATCGCAGCAAGGCTGAGCGCGGTTACGCTCTGATGAGTGGAGAGGCGGCGCAGCCTAGGCGCGCTCATCCCGCCAGCCTCGATCCTCGCATGAAGCCGTGCGAAGCGTTCTCCGCCATCGTGAACGAATGCCTGTGCCATCTTTAATCCAATGAGGACGGGCTGCTTGGCAGCGAAGACCCCGAATACGTGCACCAGGCGCGTGTGGCGTTGCGCCGGCTTCGCGCCGCATGGAGCGTGTTCCGAGTGCTGGTTCCCGAGCCCGGCATGGGGAGCCAGAAGGCCGAAATGCGCAAACTGGCGAGCATCCTCGGAGTCGCGCGCGATTGGGATGTGTTCCGTCTTGAAACATTGCCAGCGTTACCCGAGAGGCTTACCAGCGATGCGGGAACCAAGGCGCTCATCGCGGAATCCGATACGAAACGCAAGGAAGCCCGTGATTTGGCGCAACACTATGTCGCGGCTCCCGGCTATACCCTGGCGCTGCTGGACATTGCCCGCGCTTTTTACCGCCAGTCGTGGAGCGGCAACCCGGCCACCCTGGAGGCGCGATCCTTGCCCCTTACGGAATTCGCCAGCCGTGTCATGAGCAAACGCTGGCGCGCGGCTCTAAAGCGTGGCGCCGTGACAGGCACGGTGGAGCCCGCGAGCCTGCATCCGTTGCGCATCGAATTGAAGAAACTGCGCTATGGCGGGGAGTTCTTCGCCGCTTTGTTTCCCAGAAAAGCCACGAAGAAATTCCTGAAGTTGCTCTCGGATATACAAGACCATCTGGGCCGCATCAATGACGCCACGACGGTAGTGCGCGTTGCCAGCGCCTTGCGCGAGGATTGCCGCGAGCCCGATACGCGCGAAGCCCTGGGCGCCGTGCTCGGGTATTTCACGGCGCAGGCGCGGGCCGAGACGCTCCCCGCGCTCAAGGCGTGGAAGCGCATGAAGCAGGCCGAACCCTTTTGGGATATGGGGCCAAGGTAATGCATGCCGCGAGTAAAATCGCGCCGTCATGCATCGCCCGATGGAAAGATGGATTTGATTCTTTGGCGGCACGCCGAGGCCGAGGACGGTGTGCCCGATCTGGCGCGGCGCCTTACAGCCAAGGGTCACGGGCAGGCAGAGAAAATGGGCGCTTGGTTAAAGGAACGCTTGCCGGAGGATGTTTTGGTATTGTGCAGCCCCGCCGAGCGTTGCCAGCAAACGGCGAGCGCCCTTACCAAGGATTTCACCACGCTAAAGGAGCTGGCACCCGGGGCGAGCCACGAGATTCTCTTGAACGCGGCGCAATGGCCCCGGCGCAACGGCAGTGTTGTGCTGGTCAGTCACCAGCCCACCTTGGGCGAACTGGCAGCCTTTCTCCTCTGCGGCGAAGCAAGTGGTTGGAATGTGAAGAAGGGCGCCATTTACTGGCTGCGGCGGCGAGACAACGAGTCCCAGGCCTTTCTTAGAGCGGCGCTCTCACCCGAAATGGTGTAGGGGCCCCTCATTTCGTGGAGCGCATGAAAGGAGGGTCAGAAGAACCTGGCCGCCGCCGGTGGTATTTCTCTTGCGTTTGCATTCCGGCTCGCCTGCTTCCCAGGGCGTTTGCGTGGCTGGAACATCCATTCATTCTCCTTGGAAACCGGGTGTTCCGCCAAAACAGGTGTTTCCCAACAGCCTCTTGACCATCGACAAGTGCAATTTAGGATAAACAGGATGTCACCGCCTCTCCCGCGCGAACGCCCCCGGGCGGTCATCCTGTGCATGGCACTTACACTCGGCCCTTGGCAATTGGGGCATGCCATGGCGGAAGACTATGGCCGCAACGGTGGCGCCCAAGGTAGCAAGGTGGTCCGGGTTGGATGCAAGGCGCTCGCCGATTCGGCTGGCCGCGAAGTTTCCGCCAACAGCCACAATGGCTCCGCTGTGTCGCGCCCGGCCCATTGCCCGGATGCCAAGATCGCCGAAACCGAGCCAGCGCCCATGCCCAAAGTCGCGAAGCGCGTGACCCCGGACCCTTTGCCGGACTCCATCGACGTCGGAGGGATACCGGGTGGAGGCAGCCTGGGGAACCTGTCCCTAAAAGTGGAGCCCGCCGGCGTTGCGCTTGCTATTACTTCCGGCGGGGCGCTGTTCTGGATATTGAGGTCCGGATTGTGGGCGTAATTGATCGTGATGGGCTTGCCAGTCTGGCGCGATCTCGACCTACTTCCCATTGTCGCCCGCGGCCGTGATGAACCTGCCGGCTCGGACGAAGCACCTGACGCCGCCGGGGAGGATGTGTTCTCGCCAAAGGCGCTCGAATCCCCTCCGGAGAGAACGGATCGATGAAACGCATTCCTCCCATCGTGCAAATCACTTTGGCGCTACTGGCGATCAGTTGCTCGGTTCTTTTACTCGCGCAGATGACGACCCAGGTTTTTTCCACGAGTGAAACGCACGACTTCCAGCAACGCCAAACGTTTGCTCAGAGCCTGGCCGTGCAATCGGCGGTGTTGTTGCAGAAACGCGATCTCAAGACCTTGCAGTCGGCCTTCGATGCGGCGCGCAAGCATGACCCTGCCATACGCTCCATTGCGGTGCGCAAGGCGGACTGGTCGCTCCCGGTTCAGTCCGGAGATCATGCCAAGGCGTGGACCGAACCCACTGGCGCACACTCCACCCCCACCGAGATCATCGTCCCCTTGAATCAGGACAAGAAGCGCTGGGGAAGGTTTGAAATCGCCTATGCCGAGCCAGCCCAAAACGCAGTGACGCAAGTAATCCTGCATCCGCTCGCGATTGTCGTGATGCACTTCGTTGTGTTCGGATCGGTGTTCTACTGGTTGTATCTGCGGCGCGCGCTCTCCGTTTTGGATCCCTCCGCGGTCATTCCGGAGCGCGTGCGAGTCGCCTTCAATACGATGACGGAGGGCGTGGCCGTCTTGGACCGGCAAGGCCGCGTGCTGATGACCAATAACGCCTTCGATATGCTCCCCTCCACCGATACCGCTTCGATCATCGGTAAGAAACTCTCGGCTATCCCGTGGTTGGCGGGCGGGTTACCCGGAGACGCGGCGCAGCATCCTTGGGCATCGACCATGGAGAAGGGAGCCGCCACCACGGGACATCTGTTGGTGGTCAATACGACCCCCGGCCAGCCGAGGCAATTGATGGTCAATTGCTCTCCTGTGATGGATTCGGATGGCAAAGTGCGAGGCTGCGTGGTGACCTTCGACGATGTGTCCACCGTGCATCTCATCAACGAGCGCTTGACGCAAACCTTGCACGAACTAAATGTCTCGCGCCACGAAGTGGAGCGTAAGAATGCCGAGTTGGAGCACACCGCCACCCACGATTCGCTGAGCGGATGCCTTACACGGTTGGCCGGCATAACGCGCTTGGGAGCGGCCATGCAGCAAGCGAGCCTCGATGGCTAACCGCTAGCCGTATTCATGATGGATATCGACAACTTCAAAGCCGTGAACGATGGTTTCGGTCATGGCACCGGAGACCAGGTCGTGCAAGCCGTGGGTGCCGCGTTGCTATCCGCTCTTCGCGAGACGGACATTGTTTGGCGCCATGGGGGCGACGAATTCGTTGTCACCCTGCCTGCGTGCGAGGCGGAACAGGCCATGGCCATCGCGGAGGGCATACGCCAAGCTATCAAGGACCGCTGTGACGTTAGCATCGCGGAACTTGCGGGGTTTAGCGTCACCGTGAGCATCGGGCTCGCCGTCTATTCGCCTGAAACCGATCGCGATTTGAACGCCCTCATGCATCGAGCGGACGGCGCTTTGTATGACGCCAAAGCCGCGGGCCGCAATACCGTGGTGCTGGCACCCCTTGCGGGAAACCCGGTCGCGAACCGCAGTTCGGTCTATAATCCACTCATGCGAGCATCCTTTCTTCGTCTGCTTACGGCGGTACTGCTGGTCCATGCGCAGGCCGTGCTGGCGTTCGAGCCGTGCGGCATGGCTAGCGCGGCGCCGGCGAGTGCCTTCTCGGACATGCCCGAAGACTGCGGGATGCACGCCGTCTTGTGTCTCGCGCACTGCCAAATAGGTGACCAGAGTGGCGGGCAGCCCCTAGCCGCGGTATTGCCCGCTCTGGATACCGTGGTGCTATGGCTTCCTTACCGCCCCATTGACTTAGTCCCATCCGGGGCATGGCATGCACGCCGTGCGCAACGCTGCACCGGCCCTCCTACCCTCGACCTGCTGTGTAGTCTGAATCTGTAGCGCCTCCTCCGTGAGTTGACTCGGCGAATGCCGGGTCGCAAAGCCGTTTCAACGCTTGCATTCCGATCACGGAGTTTCCATGGTTTATCCAAACACATCGCGCACGCGCGCACTGGCCGCATGCCTGCTGGCCGCGTCCTCGTTCTCTCATGCCGTCCAACCTGAGTCTGCTCTGGGGTTCGAGGAGGCCTTGCGTCTGGCGCAAGAGCGTTCACGGCAATTGGCCGCTCAGGAAACGGCGAGCGCCGCGGCCCGCGAGATGGCGGTCGTGGCCGCGCAACGTCCCGATCCCACGTTGAAGGCCGGCATCAACAACCTGCCCATCGATGGACCGGACCGATTCAGCCTCTCCCGCGATTTCATGACCATGCGCTCCATCGGGCTGATGCAAGAACTGACCTGGGAAGACAAGCGCCGGTTGCGAGCGGCCCGCTTCGAGCGCGAGGCCGAATTGGCGCAAGCCGGCCGCGACCTTGCCTTAACCAAGCTTCAGCGCAACACGGCACTCGCCTGGCTGGAACGCTATTTCCTCGAACGCATGCGGAGTCTGTTGGCCGCACAACGCGGCGAGGCGCAACTACAGGTGGAAGCCGCGCAGGCGGCCTACCGGGGCGGGCGGGGCGCGCAAGCAGACATTTTCTTGGCGCGCTCGGCTGTCGCGCAGATGGATGACCGCATCGCGCAAGCCGAACGCCAAATAGAGGGCGCCACTATTGCGCTCGTGCGCTGGGTGGGAGAAGCGGGGCGGGCGGAACTGGGCGCGGCACCCCTCGTGGATAACGTGCGCTTGCATGCGCAAGCCCTCGATGCCCAATTGCTCGGTCATCCAGAGATTGCCTTGATGGCCAAGCAAGAGCAGGTCGCGCAGGCCGATGCCAGCATCGCGCAAGCTAACAAGCGCGCCGACTGGAGCGTGGAGTTCATGGCGAGCCAGCGCGGTTCGGCCTACTCCAACATGGTGTCGCTCAACTTTTCGGTGCCGCTGCAATGGCGCCGGGAACAGCGGCAGAACCGCGAAGTAGCGGCCAAACTCGCGACGGTGCAACAGATGCGCGCCGAGCGCGAAGAGACCACGCGCGACCACTTGGCCGAGATCCAGGCCATGTTGCTGGAGTGGCGCGGCAACCGAGAGCGTTTGGCGCGTTACAACAGCACACTGATCCCGTTGGCGGGCGAGCGCACGCAGGCGGCTATCGCCGCCTACCGGGGCGGCACGGGCACTCTCAAATCGGTGCTGGAAGGCCGCCGCGATGAATCTGACCTGCGCGCGGAGCGCCTGCGCTTGGAAATGGATATCGCACGGCTGTGGGCGCAACTCAATTTCCTGATTCCGGCGAACCACTCCTCGGCCCCACCGGCGCGAGCAGGGAAAACGCCATGAGACGTAATCTCACCGTGGCAATCGCAGTAGGCGTGTGCGTCCTCGCGGGTTACGGCCTGTATGCGTATCTGTCTAAGCAGCCTTCCACAGCGAACGACGTCCCCAAGCCTTCGAGTAGCGCACCATCCAGGGCAATCCCATCAAGCATCGCGGAAGGCGAAGCGGCAACGCGGAGGCACATCGCGAGCGGGCTCAAGGCTGGCGACACCGATCCGGACACAGGCCGAAAAATTCTCTACTACCACGACCCGATGGTGCCGGGGAATAAATTCGACAAGCCTGCCAAGTCCCCCTTCATGGACATGATGCTGGTTCCCGTCTACGGCGGGGGCGCCGGCGACGAAGGCCAGGTGAGTGTCAGCCCGCGCATTCAGCAAAATCTTGGCGTGCGCACCGCGGAAGTAACGCTGGCCGTGTTGTCTCCGCGGTTGTCCGCCGTGGGGAGCATCGCCTATAACGAACGCGACCATGCGGTCGTGCAGGCGCGTGCGACCGGATATGTGGAGCGGCTGCACGTACGCGCCACGCTGGACCGGGTGGCAAAAGGCCAGCCTTTGGCGGAACTCTATTGGCCGGAGTGGATTGCCGCGCAGGAGGAGTTCCTCTCCGTGCGGCGCATGCGAGGAAGCGGGCTGGAGATCATCGCCGATGCAGCCCGCCAGCGCATGCGCCAAGCCGGCATGAACGAGGAGCAAATCCGCCTCGTGGAAAGCACGGACAGGACGCAACCGCGCACGACACTCAAGGCGCCCATCGGCGGCGTCGTGACCGAGTTATCGGTGCGCGAAGGTGCCACCGTGATGTCCGGCGCCACGCTGTTTCGCATCAACTCGCTATCGACGGTATGGGCGAACGCCGAGGTGCCAGAGAGCCAAGCTGCGTTAATACGGCCTGGTGCCAAGGTGCGGGCCACGAGCCCGGCGGCACCCGGCACGACCTTCGAAGGCAAGGTGCAAGCGATACTGCCGGAAGTGAACGCGACGACGCGCACGCTGAAGGCGCGCGTGGAACTCGCGAACCGGGACTTGCGCTTGGCGCCCGGCATGTTCGTAACCATGCAGTTCACGGACATGCGCGCGAGCCAAGCCCTGGTGGTGCCGAGCGAAGCTCTCATTCAGACCGGCACGCGAACGGTCGTGCTGCTGGCGGAGGAAAACGGTAAGTTCCGTCCAGTGGAAGTTGAGGCCGGTATCGAGAGCGAGGGCAAAACCGAGATCAAACGCGGTCTTGATGCCGGGCAGCGCGTGGTCGTCTCCTCGCAATTTCTCATCGACTCGGAAGCGAGCCTCAAGGGTGTGGAAGCGCGCTTGAACGACGTGCCGCAAGCAGGCGAGGGCGCGAAATGATCGCCGCCCTCATTCGCTGGTCCATCGCGAACCGCTTTCTGGTTTTGATGGTCACGGCGGTAGTGAGCGCCTGGGGGGTGTTCGCGCTGCTCAAGACACCGCTAGATGCGCTGCCAGATCTGTCCGACGTGCAAGTCATCATCCGCACCACTTATCCGGGACAAGCGCCGCGCATCGTCGAGAACCAGATCACCTATCCGCTCACCACCACCATGCTCTCCGTGCCGGGTGCCAAGACCGTGCGCGGCTATTCCTTCTTCGGCGATTCCTTCGTCTACGTGTTGTTCGAGGATGGCACCGATTTGTACTGGGCGCGCTCGCGGGTGCTGGAGTATTTGAACCAGGTGCAAGCGCGCTTGCCAGCTTCGGCCAAGACCTCCATCGGACCGGATGCGACGGGCGTGGGTTGGATTTACCAATATGCCCTCGTGGATCGCGGCGGCACGCAAGACGCCTCGCAGCTGCGCGCCTTGCAGGATTGGTTTCTAAAGTACGAGCTGAAGAGCGTGGCGAACGTCGCCGAAGTGGCCAGTGTGGGCGGCATGGTGCGCCAATACCAGATCGTGCCCGACCCGGACAAGCTGGCGGCCTACGGCATCTCGCTCTCGAGAGTGGCGGCGGCCGTGCGCGGAGCCAACCAGGAAGCGGGCGGTTCGGTGATAGAACTGGGCGAAGCCGAATACATGGTGCGTGCTTCCGGTTACTTGCAATCCCTGGACGATTTTCGCAAGGTGCCTCTCAGCACCTCCGATGCTGGAGTCTCCGTGCGTCTGGGCGACGTGGCGCGCATACAACTGGGGCCGGAGATGCGGCGCGGCATCGGCGAACTCGACGGCGAAGGTGAGGCCACCGGCGGCATCATCGTGATGCGTTCGGGCAAGAACGCGCTCGAGACCATCGCGGCCGTCAAGGCCAAGCTGCGTTCGCTGCAAGGTAGCCTGCCAAAGGGAGTCGAGATCGTGCCGGTGTACGACCGTTCCGGATTGATCGAACGCGCCGTGAATAACCTCACCCATAAGCTGGTGGAGGAATTCATCGTGGTGGCGCTCGTGTGCTTCCTTTTCCTGTTTCATTTGCGTTCGGCGCTGGTGGCCATCGTCTCGCTGCCTTTGGGGGTGCTGGTTTCCTTCATCGTCATGTACTACCAGGGCGTGAACGCGAACATCATGTCCCTGGGCGGCATCGCCATCGCCATCGGCGCCATGGTCGATGCGGCGGTGGTCATGATCGAGAACGCTCACAAACACATAGAGCGCTGGACGCATGCACACCCCGGCGAGAAGCTCGCAGGCGAGGCACGCTGGCGCGTGGTGGGGGACGCGGCGGCGGAGGTGGGACCGGCGCTGTTCTTCTCGTTGCTGATCATCACGCTCTCCTTCATCCCGGTTTTCACCCTGGAAGCGCAAGAGGGGCGGCTGTTCTCGCCGCTGGCCTTCACCAAGACATACGCCATGGCGGCGTCCGCCGGCTTGGCCGTGACCTTGATCCCCGTGCTGATGGGTTACCTGATTCGCGGGCGCATTCCAGAGGAGAGGACTAACCCTCTGAGCCGGATTTTGATCGCCGTCTACCGGCCGGTGCTCGATGGTGTGTTGCGCATGCCGAAGCTCACGCTCGTCGTTTCGGCGCTCGTATTGGCGGCGAGTTTCTGGCCGTTGCAACACCTCGGCGGCGAGTTCATGCCCAGGCTCGACGAGGGCGATTTGCTCTACATGCCATCGGCGTTACCCGGCCTCTCGGCAGGCAAAGCGGCCTCGCTTTTGCAGCAGACCGACCGTTTGATCAAGACCATTCCAGAAGTCGAACGCGTGTTCGGCAAAGCCGGCCGCGCGGAAACCGCCACGGACCCGGCGCCGCTGGAGATGTTCGAAACCACCATCCAGTTCAAACCGCGCGACAAATGGCGGCAGGGTCTGACCATGGACCAACTGGTCGAGGAACTCGACCGCACCGTCCGCGTGCCGGGTCTTGCCAACATCTGGGTGCCGCCCATCCGAAACCGTATCGACATGCTGGCCACCGGTATCAAGAGTCCCGTCGGCGTGAAGGTGGCCGGCGCCGACTTGGCCGAGATCGACCGCGTTACGGGGGAGATCGAACGCGTGTTGAAGGACGTGCCGGGTGTGACCAGCGCGCTCGCCGAACGCTTGGCCGGCGGACGGTACGTGGACGTCACCATCCACCGCGACGCCGCCGCGCGTTTCGGCATGAACATCGCCGATGTTCAATCGGTGGTCGCCTCCGCCGTCGGCGGCGAGAATATCGGCGAGACAGTGGAGGGTTTGCAGCGCTTTCCCATCAACATCCGATACCCGAGAGAAATTCGCGATTCCGTGGAAAAGCTGCGCGTGCTCCCCATCGTCACCGAGCGCGGCGCCCGGCTGGTGTTGGGCGACGTGGCGGATATCCGCATCGCCGACGGCCCGCCCATGCTAAGGAGCGAGAATGCGCGCCTGTCGGGCTGGGTCTATGTGGACATCCGCGGGCGCGATCTGAGTTCAGCAGTCCGAGACATGCAAAAGGCCGTGAGCGAGCGCGTGAAACTCTCGGCTGGGTATTCCATCTCCTGGTCGGGCCAGTTCGAATTCCTGGAGCGCGCAACCGCGAAGCTAAAGATGGTGGTCCCCTTTACCTTGCTCATCATCTTCGTGCTGCTCTATCTCACCTTCAAACGCTTCGGCGAGGCCTTGCTCATCATGGGCGCCCTGCCCTTCGCCCTGGTGGGCGGTATCTGGCTGCTCTACCTGCTGGACTACAACTTGTCCGTGGCGGCAGCGGTGGGATTCATCGCACTCGCTGGTGTGTCGGCGGAATTTGGCGTGATCATGCTGCTGTACCTGCGTCACGCCTGGGATGCGCGCATTGCACAAGGCAAAACCCAAGCGGAGGATTTGCTGGAAGCTATCCGCGAAGGCGCGGTGTTGCGCGTGCGCCCCAAGGCCATGACCGTCGCCGTAATCCTCGGGGGCCTGTTCCCCATCATGTGGGGTGAAGGCACCGGCTCCGAGGTCATGCAACGCATCGCCGCGCCGATGGTGGGAGGAATGATCACCGCGCCGCTTCTATCCATGATCGTTCTGCCTGCGGCTTTCTTGCTGTTGTACAGGCATCGAAGAATCTAGATGTAGGGACAATTCTTGATCCGTGCATGAGTTCTTTTCCGCCTTGGTTTCTCACCTTGTGCTTAATCGCCCCTAAGAGGTAACAACGATCTCGCCATCCCCCGTGATCGAGCATACGGGCATGTGCGAGGTATTGCGCGCGTAGCCAGTCTCGCCGTTGCGGCCGGTGACAATCAATCCTCCGGTGCTGCCGGTTTTCTCGGCGAGGAGCGCGATGGCTTGCAGGGCGGCTGCCGGGGCGCCGAGGCCGCCTCGCAGCATGTCCACCGCCGCCTTGGCTAGCACGATTCTAATAACCGATTCGCCATGTCCGGTGCAGGAGACCGCGCCGTATTCGTTGGCGTATGTGCCGCAGCCGATTAACGGAGAATCGCCAACTCGTCCGGGCAATTTGCCTGCGATACCCCCCGTGGAAGTCGCGGCGGCGGTTCGGCCAGACTCATCGGTTGCAACACAACCCACCGTGCCGTGTTGGCTTGCGCGGCTCGCTTGCTCTCGCGGGACAACTAGCGAGTCGCGGTCGCGTTCCGGGAATCCGATTTGGCGGGCGAACTGCAGTGCCCCTTCGGCCACAATCAGCACGTGACGCCCATCTTCGAGCACGCGGCGCGCGAGCCTCACGGGATTCTTGATGCTTAGCACCGCCGCGACTGCTCCTGCCTTCAAAGTGCTGCCTTCCATGATGGCCGCATCCATCTCGGTGTAGCCGAGGCTATTGAGCACCGAACCCGTGCCGGCGTTAAACAGTGGATCGTCCTCCAGCGCCGCGACGGCGGCTTCCACTGCATCGAGCGCGGAGTCTCCCCGGCGAAGAATCTCCCAGCCCGCCAGCGCCGCGGCCTGGCATCCAGCGACGCGCTGCGGAAGGCTGCCATCTTTGATGGGACCCGCGCCGCCATGGACTATTATGGAAGGGCAGGTGCTTGTGCTCACACTGCGCTCGTTGAGTATCGCCTAGCGAGTGGTCAAATACCGGTACATGCCTTCGACGTTAAGGGCGCGCCAGTCGTTGTACGAGCCCCAGTTCTTGTACTCCTCCATCGTCACGGCTTGCTTGATTTCTTCGAGGGACTTGCCGGCCTGCATCTGCGCTCGAACGCGGTCGCGCAACGATTCGAGATAGATCCGGTGTTCGGCGACATCGGCCTTGCTGCCCAGCGTGCCGTGGCCTGGGGCAAGGATGCCGAACTCCAACGCTTCAACGGCCTTCAACGTATCGATCCAGCCATCGACGTTCGCATCGGGGAGGTCCCGGTATGGCAAGCGCTTGGGCGCGACGATGTCCACCGCGAAGAGCGTGCGTTCATCCGGGAACCGCATCACGATCAAGTTATCCGAATGGCTCGGGCCGAAATGGATCAATTCCACGGTCTTCCCGCCAAGGGTGATGGTCTTGCGGTTGGCGAAGGTTACCTGCGGAACAGCCGTTGGTACTTGCTCCGAAACGATGCGTGCTTGCGCTCGCTCATGCGCGACCACGGTCGCGGTATCGGAAAACACCTCGCCGCCCGCGACATGGTCGGCATGGCTGTGACTGTAGATCAGATAATTGACCGCCTTGCCGGGAAAGCGCCTGCCCAGCTCTTCCTTGAGCCACCGCGCGGCAGCGGCGTTGATCGGATCGGTGGCGATGATCCCTTCCCTAGTCACCAGAAACACCGAGAAGTGAAACTGATTTTGAAACCGGTATAGATCCCCAGCGATTTGGGTGACCGACCGCTGTGGATCTGACTGGGCCAGCGAGACTCCGCACGTGGCGGACAGCACCAACATGGCCCCCAAAAGGCTGCGTGAAATGATTCGTCTCATGCGCGTTCTCCTGTCTTGAAATACCTGAAAGCGTGCTTGCAAGTGTATCCCTCCCGGAGCCGGTTCGTATGCTGCCCTTCTGTTGGCCGCTGCCCGCTGCATTCGGCAAGTCCGCCGGTCCTAGGGATACTTCGCCACCTGAGCCCGAAGAAATACAGGGTTTTTGCGCCCAACCAAGTCCGGTCCTATTGCACCGTCGAGGCCGTGGTCCTGGATACGCGAACGGGCATCGTCCCGTTCACCGCCACGACGCGGAAATCGTTCGTGAGCGCCCAGGACAAGAACGACATGGAATTCTCCGAAACCATCCGAAAATCGGAAATAGAAGCCATCGGCGCGGCCCTGGTGGAAGCCGCCTGGCAGCTTGGCGAATTTATTGCTGGGCAAACCCTAGTCCAATACTGTTAATGAACCGGCTAATTTGGTCACTTGCCGCCTAGCCCGCAGGCTGTGCAGTATTTGCCTTGCACGGGAGTGGGTTCGTGGCAGTGGCTACAATGGCGGTACTGCCCCGTGCCACAAACGTGGCAGTGGCGGCTACCAGTCGCAAGGTGCTGGCCGCAGTGGTGGCAAAGGCCTTTCGCCATGCGCCGCCGCATCAGCTTCTCCCGGGAGAACAGTTTCTTCTGGAATAGGTAAATCAAGGCTAATGCGATGAGTATGGCCACGCCGATCAGCAGGTAATGCCAGAGGGCGACCAGCTTCAGCGACTTAAGAAGATCGATGACCTGCTTGAGAAGATTGCGGTGAATGATGTCGTAGATCAGTTCCAGCACCTTGAAGAACACCGGAATCGTCACGACCACGAGAAGATGCGAGGAAATCAGCGTCTGGAAGGGGCGGCGGGCGGCGATGCTCCTTGAGTTCCAGAAATAGAAGACCGCGAGGAGCGGTACCAGGAACAGCATTTCCATCCCCAGGCGCTTGACTGGGTACCAAAAATTCAAAGTGCGCAGTTCGTCACGTAGGGTTTTCCTCCCGGCGCCGGATACGCCCACCGCAAGCCCAAGCATCTCTTGGATGCGGCGGTCCTCTCGGAGTGTCCCTTCGATGAGGGTATGCTTCCCGGCCAGAACGTTCAAGGCTGCGGTTTTCTCCGTCACTTCCTTTCTGATGGAGTCCGCGTTCTCCCCGCCCCGCCCCTGCCCGGCGATGCCTTCCAGCAGGGAGGTGTCGTAGGCGCCCTTCATGCGGTCGAGTTCGGCTCGCAGTTCGCGCATTTCCCTAGAAATCTTGCGGGTATCGATTAAATTTTGGGACAGCCTCTCGTCGTCGCGGATGGCCTTGTAAGCGCGCGTGACTGGGATGCACAGGGCGTGCTGGGGTTTGTTCTCGTCACTATCTTCCGGCCTCGTGTAACTTTCATGATGCCTGGCAACGACCGACGCCAGATTGTCCAAGCTATTCGTCTTGTTCCAGTCTCCGCTGACGACTATCTCCCGGCACAGCGGCGGAATGTACTGCTCGGGCGTGGTCAATTGCCCGGTGTGATCCGACAGGCCATCGAAGATGGAAAAAAGGATGAAGCATTCCAGAAATAGAATAACGACCAAGGCCGCGATTCTCAGAGGCTCGTTATCCAGCCGGGTCAAGCGGTGCTGAAACTTGCGCGCGTGATGGCCACCGGGACCATCGCCAAATACGTGCGTGCTTCCCCCGACGGGAAGTGGCTCGCCGTTTCTCACTGGGGCGACAATACGGTGGGGCTGTTCGATATTTCCGGCGATGACCCCGCGTCATTTCAGGAAGCCGAGTTACTCGTCGTTCAGAAACGCGTGCAGCCCGCGCAGATGACGGGCGACCGCGACCGCAACTGCGGGTTCTGTGTGCGCGTCCTCGCCTTTACCAGCGACAGCCGCTACCTCTTGGTGGGACGCATGCGCGGCGGAGGTATCGCCGTGTTCGATATGAGCACGCGCCCGCGGCGCTACCTGGGAACGATCGACGGCCTTGCCCCCGGCCCGCGAGATCTGCATATCGATGCCAAGGGCGAAAATCTCTACATCAGTTGCAATGCCACGGGCTTCGTGTGGAAAGTTCCGGTGGCGAATCTAATCGAAATCGTATCGAGTGCCAAGGGCCAGCGGGTCAAGACCGATGCACAGGCGATGGGCGCGATCTCGGGTTTTGCAGGCCTTGGCGTGCGCTCGATCAAGATCGCGCCCAACGACGACTACGTGTTCGCCGCCGTCAATCTAACGAGCGAGATCGTCGTTTTGCGCACCAGCGACATGAGCATCGTATCGCGCATCACGGTGGATTCCTACCCCGTGGGTCTTGGCCTGAGCCCTGACGGTTCCCAATTGTGGGTCACCGCGCAAGGGCGCAAATCCCTCGGCGGTAACTCGGTGGGTACTTTCCAGGTGCGCTATAAGAAAGACGAAGTGATCTTGAAGACCAAGGATGCGGCGGCGGCCTTGACGGAATGAGCCGTATCAACGGCTATTGGCGCGAAACTCATCGAAGTAGCGCTGCATTTGAGGCCGGCGCGATCTCATATCCGCCTCGATGGCGCGGGTCGTGTCTTCCATATGGCGGAATACCGATCCGAGTAGAGGAATCGCCAGCATCTTCCAATAGTGCAGCCCTGGGCAATAGCGGCTATCGGGGCTGCACGCAATGAACTGCCACGCGTTCTTATACCGGCTGGCGAACTCGGTATCCTCCGCGGGGATGCGGCGCAGGGCCTGCTTTTGCAGCGCATGCAGTTCATCCTGGGTTTCCTTCACTTCGTAGTCGAAGCGATCGGTGAAGGTGTAGTAGAAGAGCACCATCTCGCCCAAGTACCATTCCATGAGCAATCGCTGCTTTTCCCCGCCTTCCGTTTCGAAGTGGGAGGCGATCACGTCGGCCTGCTCGCCGCTAAACTCCTTGGTGGTGTACTCGGTCCAGGTCTTCTTGAGCCAAGCGTCCGCGAGAAACTGTCTGGCCAGCAACATGTCTCCTCCGCGGATCAATTCGGCCTTCGCCGCTTTCCACTCAGGCCGGTCTTCCCACCACTTCGGGCCAAGGTTTTCTTCCTTGCCCCATTGCACCAGTAGCTTGTGAGCGGCGCGGACAGCTTGTTGTTTGATCATCAAATGGCCGCCATTCAGGATGAGCGTGTGGTCGTGGCTATTGACCACGCGCTCCACGGCCTCGCGCGCGTTGCGCTGTTGTTCTTCTTCGTCGGTTTCGGCGACAACCGAGGAAACCAACGCCAGACCAAGGATTACCGCCCCCGGCAGGCGAGAGATAAGTACATTCATTCTAGGTAATTCTCCTTGACGCGCCCACCATGGGCGCGGCGCGTCTCGGATAATACCGTAGACAAGTATCCGAGAAAGCTCTCCGGAGATACCTGTTGGCTTAGATTGAATCGCCGCTCAATCTGCTTGAGTTCATAGGCTGTTATTGAGCCCCCCGCTCACACCGGCCGCCGCGACCTATATTTCGATCATAGGCTAATCGAATCGGTAGATGTATCCAGCCGTTGGTATTGGCCAAGATACTGGAGGCAGTGCCCATGGAAGCGTTGCGTAAGATCATAACTGCATCGGAGGATTCCATCGTTGTCGAATTACCTCCCGCATTTCGTCATCGTAAGTTGGAGGTTCTCGTGATGACCATCGAGGATCTGCTTGCCGGGCCAAAACCAACGAATTGGCCGAAGGACTTTTTCACCGATGTCGCGGGCGGTTGAGCTGGAGAGCCATTACTGCGTGAACCACAAGGTGACGCGGAGGCACGCAGGACACTTGACTAATGTGGTTGCCCGACACCAATGCGTGGATAGCGCTACTCAATGCCAGGCCTTCTTCCGTAAAAGAGCAGTTCGAGAAACGCAACCCATCAGACATCTACCTTTGCGAGATCGTTCTCTCGGAACTTTATTGCGGGGCGTACCGAAGCGCACGCCAGGAGGCGAACTTAGCGCTCTTGGCACGTATCGATTCGACGTTCGCGTCCGTCCCTTTTGATGATCAGGCGGCCAAGATATGCGGGGAAACTCGCGCTGCGTTGATGACCAAAGGGACTCCTATCGGTCCCTACGACTTGCAGATAGCCTCGATAGCCTTGTCCAGAAATTTCATCGTAATGACCCACAACATCGCCGAATTTAGTCGTGTCGCTGGACTTCGGTTGGAAGACTGGGAAATGTGAGCAAGTCGTTGCGATCATCCACGTAGATTGCCATGCTTCTTAAAAATACATGCTCGCCAACTCGCTTAAGGGCACCTCTAATAATTCAGCATTCTAGAGTAGTGTGTATGGAATCGATGTGATAAAAAGCCTCGAAGCGCAAAGTGATCCCGAGGCCGATGAAGAAAGACAAACGCAGGAAGCAACCCAAACCCAAGCAGCCTGGATTCTTCGA
>SHXO01000072.1 GCA_009693245.1 Betaproteobacteria bacterium
GTATGTACGGGTCCAGGGAAGTTCCTTTCAGACGCAATCCCGTATCCGCGGTAAGACTCACCTTAAGACTCTCCGAGATCACAGCGCGCAGGCCCACGAACAAGTCGTCATCGGCCTCGCGCCGTCTTAATGCACGGTCGGCTTCGGTCTCCGAATTCGAACGCGTAAGAGTGTCCAAGGCGCGATCGACGATCAGTTGCAGCTTATCGTTGGTACGGGGAAGCCGGATCTTGGCGCGGATGAGGGCGCGAAAATCGTGATCCCCGTCCTTGGGGCGAACGAAGGTGGCAGCGCCTCCGAGTTGAAGGTAACTTCCCGTGGGCGCATCGGAGATATCCGGTCCCGCGAAGAGAGCGTCTGCCTTGCGCAAGAACGCTTCAACGTGGCAGGAAATCTTCTCGTGGGAACGATCGACAAGGACGGAGCTAAGCGCGCTCTCGTCCATTTTCGCGCCCTCCTGAGCGGCACAAGTCGGCGCCCAGATCATCAAGCCTAAGAGCAAGGCTCTGGTATTACTGCGTTTCAAGGCTGGCATCCCCTCTGAACGGAACGTGGCTGATTAATGCCGCCAATAACGGCCCGGATCAGCCATATTTTGGCTTCGACATAACCTGAATGTTAGTCTTCGCCGAATAGGCCCGATCCTGGCCTAGTAGCGGCCAGGATCGGCCATATTCTCAAAGCGGGTGTACTCACCGAGGAAAGTCAAGCGCACCGTACCGATGGGACCATTGCGCTGTTTGCCGATGATCACCTCCGCGATGCCCTTATCCGAGGTGTCGGGGTTGTAGACCTCGTCGCGGTAGATGAACAAAATGACATCCGCGTCTTGCTCGATCGCCCCCGAGTTATGACTGACGATCCCATCCGCCAGCCACGAGGCAGGGCCTGGTACGGTCAGATCGAACACCTCCTCCTCTCCGGCATCGGATATCTCAACGACCCGGTCCCAGAATAGGTCATCTTCGGTCCAACGCAGCAGGCTGTCTTGATCGAGCGCCTGCGCGTCACTTCGAATCATGTCGCGCGACGGAGCAAAACTAAAGTGCGAGCTTCCGCCATAGGACGTGCCTCTCATAGCGGCCATTGCGCGCTGAGTAACACCCTGGGTGCGCATAAGGGCACGCACTTCGTGGAATGCTTCCATGGGCAATGTGTCGACGTTGGTGCTTCGATCCGTTTCCTTTAGCAAAGCGGATAGCCGGGTAGCGGGAGCAGCACGAGGTCCAAAGGCACCAATGTAATCAAGGAAACGGGCCTGCTCTCCAGCGCCAGATACATCCGCCGTGTACAGGGGATTCTTGGATTTCGCTTGATATACGGTTCTTATGCGAGCCATGATCCCGAACCGAAGTAAGAGGGCAGCGACATCGCGCGCCAAGCCTTCGCTCACGGTGGAAAAAAATACAAGTGGCGGACCCTTATCCGGTTCACGCACGTAGATCGATCCATCGGTCGCCCACAAGTGCCGAAGCAGCAGCGCGATTTGCTCGTTACCCAACCGGAAAGCGCAAACTGGCAAACGCTTGTCCTTCGACCCTTGCCCGAGCAAAGTGACCTCGGAGTCATCCAACGTGATTGGCCGCGAACTCTCGGGGACATGTCTTGCGACCGCCATGCGATCTCCTACGCGCAGTTCGCCAAGCGTGATCCATCCTCCGCCACTCATTACACGGTGCCCTGGCGTCGCGCGCAATTGCCTGCCGCTCGCCAGCGAAACCTTCAGGACGGGCTTCTTGCCAACGGACCACACTTTATCGCTCATGGCTCTCACCACCCGGCGCTCCGGCGAGACGGCAAGCACTTCGGGTTGCTGTCCAACGAGATCTCGTATGGGCGTTCGCGTTCCATCGGCCAGCATCACGAGGGTTTCACCGGTAACGCACTCTCGAAGATCCGACATCACGGGCCGTTTGTTGGGGCGCTGCTCGAGGCTACGGTTCAACTGCGATAAAGCGATGACCGGGCAATTGAGTTCCTTGGCGAGCGCCTTCAACGAGCGCGAGATCTCGGAAATTTCCGTCGCGCGGTTCTCACCCTGGCTGGATGCCGACATGAGCTGGATGTAATCGATCACGATCAATCCGAGTTGCTTGTACTGGCGGTGCAAGCGGCGTGCACGAGCGCGCAGTTCGAGCGCGTTGAGCGCGGGCGTTTCATCGATGTGAATGGGCGCGTCGTTGAGCTTGCCCACGGCGTAGGTAAGCCGCTGCCATTCTTGGTCCTGCAAACGCCCGGTCCGCAGCTTGTGCTGGTCCAGCTTGCCGGTGGATCCGATCAACCGCATCACCAGTTGCGTGGCCGCCATCTCCATGCTGAATATACCCACAGGTAGCCCCGCGCTTAAACCCACGTGCTCGGCGATGTTCAGAGCCAAGGAGGTCTTGCCCATGCTGGGCCTTCCCGCCACGATCACCAGATCTCCGCCTTGCAACCCGGAGGTCATGCGGTCGAGATCCAGATAACCGGTGGGCACTCCCGTCACGTCGCTGGGATTCTCGCGGTTGTAGAGTAGATCGATGCGCTCCACGACCTGCGTGAGGAGCGGAGGCATGTCCTGGAAGCCTTGCTTGCCGCGCGACCCGAGTTCCGCGATCTGGAAAATCTTGGACTCGGCTTCATCCAAGATCTGCGAAGCATCGCGGCCCATGGTGTTGAAAGCCGAATCCGAAATGCTGGCGGCGGTTTCCGCCAAGCGGCGCAGAATCGCGCGCTCGCGCACGATTTCGGCGTAGCGGCGGATATTGGCGGCGCCCGGAATGTTTTGCGCCAGGGCGCTCAAGTAGGGGATACCGCCCGCGGCTTGCAGTTCTTGCGTGCTTTCCAAGCTTTCGGAGACAGTGATGATGTCGGCCGGCCGCGATTTTTCCATCAAGCGCATGATATGCCGGTAAATCAGGCGGTGATCGGCGCGGTAGAAGTCTGCTTCGGCAATAACGTCGGCAATGCGGTCCCAGGCGGAGTTGTCGAGCAACAATCCGCCGAGCACGCTTTGCTCGGATTCCAGGGAGTGAGGCGGAAGGCGCAGCGACTCGGCGGCGCTGTCACGGGGGGATTGAGCCATGCCGCATTGTATCCATCATCACGCAAACAAAATGGGCTCGCCAGAGCCCCTTTTTTTCGAACACAAAACGATCCGGGTTATTATGCTTCCCGAATCACCGTCACCTTGATATTGGCCCTGACGTCGGCGTACAGATCAAGAACGACGTCATGCTCGCCCACTTGCTTGAGCGGCCCCGTGGACAAACGCACGGAAGCCTTGGGTACATCATGGCCTAATGCCTTGAGCGCATCGGAAATGTCGTGGTTCGTGACGGAGCCGAACAGGCGCCCGTCCACGCCCGCCTTCTGCGTGATGCTGACGACCAAACCTTCCAGACGCGCACCGAATGCTTGGGCTCTTGCCAGCGTATCGCTTTGGGCCATCTCCAATTCGGCGCGGCGCTTTTCGAATTCACTCATGTTCTCGGGCGTGGCGCGGCGCGCCTTGCCCTTCGGGATGAGGAAGTTGCGGGCGTAGCCGGGCTTCACCTTGACCACGTCGCCTAATTGGCCCAGATTGACGACCTTCTCCAGAAGAATGACTTGCATGCTCTAGTCCCCTTAATGTAGGTCGGTGTAGTGCAGCAAGCCGAGGAAGCGCGCGCGGCGAATGGCGATACCCAGCTGGCGCTGGAAGCGGGCCTTGGTACCAGTGATGCGTGCCGGAATTATGCGGCCGTTCTCGTTGACGAATTCCTTCAGGACATCGATATCCTTGTAGTCGATCTCCTTCACGCCTTCGGCGGTGAAGCGGCAAAACTTACGGCGCTTGAACAAGGGCCGGTTGTTGCGGTCGTCCTTCTTCTTGTCTTTGTTCCTGTTGCGATTAAACGGTGGCATGTGCGCTCCTGTCTTTGGCTATGTCCGCACCACGATTTGCGTGGCGCAAAGTATGAGTGTTGAACTGCGTTGGCTGCGTTTGGCGAGAAATCCTTGAACGTGCACCGCCTCGCCCTCCTTGATCTCGTTCAAGCGCATGGCCATATCCGCGATGCCTTGTACTTCGACTTCCATTTCCCCCGCCCTGGGAATCTTGCCCTGCGCCTGCACCGAACTATGTTTGATGGCACATTCGGTCACGGGCACTCCGGCCGGGGTGTAACGAAGCGGTTGTTTTCTGAGGAGGATACCTTCCAGGTCTATACGATTGTTCAGAACTTCCCCTAGACCGCGGGCCGCTCTTCCGCCTCGCCGCGCGGCTCTTCGATCACGGCCGGATGCAATACGGACTTGGACTTCTCCTCCTTCATCATCGGCGACGGGGCTGTCACCGGACCGCTCATTTTCACGGTGAGGTGGCGCAGTACCGCGTCGTTGAATTTGAAGGCGTGCTCGAATTCGTCCAGGGTTTCCTGGTCGCACTCGATGTTCATCAGAACGTAGTGTGCCTTGTGGACTTTTTGAATGGGGAAAGTCATCTGCCGGCGCCCCCAATCTTCCAGGCGGTAGATCTTGCCGTTACGGCTGGTCACCATGCCGCGGTAGCGCTCGATCATGGCGGGAACTTGCTCGCTCTGATCCGGGTGGACAATAAACACCATCTCGTAATGTCGCATTCAGTCTCCTTATGGGTAAATGCCTCCCGGCGGCGGAGCGGGCGCTCCAGGGAACCTCGGTGAGGCAAGGATTTGCGAAGGGGGCGGATTATACAGAGATCGGGCACCGTGGCGCGATAACCCGGGCCTGGGCGGCAGGCGGGCATCGGGGGCCCATGAAATGAATGCCAACATACCCTAGGGAAACTTCAGGAAGATTCCTTGTTCGGCGAGAAACTGCACGGCATTCTCCTGGGATATGAAGACGTCCTTATAGGACTTTCCGCCGGGCCCGAGGGCGAGAGGTTCCGAGCCCAGATCGTTTCTTCGCGCCAGGACGTACTCCAGGGCAAAGACCACTTCCTTGCGTTTTTGCTGCTGGTTCTGCCGGAGTATGCGGTAGAGCGCTTGGTCGAAGAGGGTCTCCTTGGAGGGTTCGCCGCGCACGCACCAGTAGTAGCCGGTGACGGAGCCGTGGCCGGCACTGGTATGAAGCGGACCGCCAGTCTGGGTCTGGGCGTTCTCGAAGGTGCTGTAGTAGTACTGCTCATCGTAGCGGTTGCGGTCCGCGACGATGTAGGTGGCATTGCTTATGAGCGGTCCGATACCGCCTTCCCGGTAATTGCCGGCCATGGAGGCCTGGAGCAATTCCACGGCGTAAGGCAACCGGGCCTTCTGGCCTTCGCAATAGCGCACAGCGAGTTGGGCTCTCACCTTCGTCTGGGGGAATGAGGGCGCGATCCATGTGAGCTGCGGCTGCGGATTCTCCCAATTGGGATACACCATCCCTTGCAGGAAATCCATCACCTTGTTCGCCAAGAGCCAGCCCACTTCATCGATGGGGCCTTGCGCGCTAAAGCTCTTGATCCGCAGCGTGAGCAAGTCCTCGAGATTGAGTACCACCCGCACTGTTCCGCGGCCGGCAACCGTATAGGTGCCATAGGCGAGGAAACGCAGCTCGCGCACCATTTTCAGGGCTTCCGCCACCGGCATTTCCTTGCGCGACATCTTCTGCAAATCCTCGCCGGACATCCATACCAAGCCGGTGCGTTGCTCGCTCTCGTTCAAGCGGCGCTCGGTGTAGAAGCTGTTGACCGCGGCCCTGAAATCTTCCGACAGGGAGACGGAAATACCCTCATGCACCTCCTGCGCATGGCGGCGCGCCAAGCCATCGAATTGCACGATGGTCCCGGCGAGTACCTGCGCCAGCCGGGCCACGTCGTCGCTGGAGGAAGCCAGCGGTACCAGAAGGTAGGCCAATTCCCCCAATAACTAGCCCCGCGCCCGGGCGCGGGGCTTGGAGAGTTCAGCGTCGAACTCGTGGTAGTTGGCGCCCTTGACGAAGGGGATATTGCCCCAGATCAGCTTCTTTCCCTCTTCGGCGCCAGCGAGACGGGCGCCGAAGAGCAGGGACAAGGCGAGTGCGACCAACATCTTCACGGCGGGAATCTCATTGGAGGGTGCGAATGCCAGGAGCCTAGACCAAGTGCAAGGTGGCCACACCCTTTGTCAGAGCATGTAAAGCCCCAGACTCACTCCACGGGGCGCGATGCGAGCGCTTCCGCGCGCGGACGGCCTGTAAATACACGGCGTATGCGCTCGATGGCATCATCCACATAGGTGAATACCACCGGGATAACCAGCAAACTCAAGAAAGTCGAGGTAATCAAGCCGCCAATCACCACGATGGCCATGGGTGCGCGAAAGCTTGGGTCTGTACCGATACCCAAGGCAATCGGCAGCATGCCGGTGCCCATGGCCACCGTGGTCATGACGATGGGCCGTGCGCGCTTGTGGCAGGCATCCAGCAGTGCGTCCCAGCGGTTCAATCCGTGCTCGCGCCGGGCGAGAATCACGTAATCGATGAGCAAGATGGAGTTCTTGGTGGCCACACCCATCAACATGATGAGGCCGATCATCGAAGGCATCGACAGCGCCGTGTGGGTGATGAACAGGGCGAGGAAGGCGCCGGGAATCGAGAGTACAAGCGCCGCCAGAATCGTCACGGGCTGCACGAAATCCTTGAACAGCAACACCAGCACGAGGTAGATACACAGCACGCCGGTGAGCATGGCCAAGCCAAAGCTCGCGAACAGTTCGTTCATGGCCTCCGCATCTCCGACCGACGTTCGCAGCACGCCGGGAGGAAGATTCTTCAAGCTCGGCAACGCCAGGGCTTGGGTCTCGACGAATCCGAGAGGTTGCTGGTTAAGCTCGATCTCGAAATTGATGCTGCGCAGGCGGTCGTAACGGTCGATCTGCGCGGGACCGCTGGCGATGGTGAGGGAAGCCACATGCCCCAACATCACCGGGCCGTGCTTGCCCGGCACCGTCAGCCGCCCCAGCAAAGAGAGGTCTTGGCGCGCTTCGGGCGGCAGCTTCACCACGATGGGCACCTGCCGTTGCGTTAAATTCAGCTTCGCCAAGCCTTGGTCGTAATCGCCCGCCGTGGCGATACGCAAGGTATCGGCGATGGCGGCGGAGGTCACGCCAAGATCCGCCGCGCGCGAAAAATCCGGCTTCACCACGAGTTCGGGCCGCACCAAGCTCGCCGTGGTATTCACGTTCCCGATGCCAGGAATGGTACGCAGCTCGCGCTCCACTTGGCGCGCGTGATCGGACAACACCTGCCCGTTTTCGCTGGCGAGCACCAGCACGTATTTCTCGTTGGCTCCGCCCAATCCCACGGACACGCGCGCGCCAGGAAGCGCTTCGAGAAGCTGGCGCAGTTCCCGTTCGATCTGCTGTTTACTCACTCCGCGCCGCTCCTTGCGCGGAGTCATGTTGATGGTCAAAGTGGCCTTGCGAACTTCGGCGGCTCCACGGGGCGTGAATGGATCGCCGCCCGCGGCGCCCCCGCCGATGGCTGTATAGACCAGTTTGACGTGAGGATGCTTCTGGACCAACTCGCGCGCGTGTTCCGCCGCCCCATAGGTCTCCGTGAAGGCCGCTCCTGGAGGAAGGGTGACGTACACCTGGGTTTGCGACAAATCGTCCGGCGGCAGAAAACCCGTGGGTAACAATGGAACCAGCGCGAAGGAACCGAAGAAAAATACGGCCGCCACCAGCGAGGTGAGCACCCTATGCTTCAAGCACCACGCCACCCACTTCATGTACAAATTCATCCAGCCCGGTTCTTTGTGCTCCGTGGCACTAGGCTTCAGTACATAGGCGGCCATCATGGGCGTCAGCATGCGCGCCACCACCAGCGAGAAGAAGACGGCGATGGCCGCGGTCCAGCCGAACTGCACGAAGAATTTTCCGGCGATGCCGCTCATGAAGGCGGTGGGGAGAAACACCGCGATCAACGTGAAGGTGGTTGCGATCACGGCCAGCCCGATCTCATCGGCCGCTTCCATGGCGGCCTGGAAAGGCGTCTTGGCCATGCGCAGATGGCGCATGATGTTCTCGATCTCCACGATGGCGTCGTCCACCAGAATTCCCACCACCAGGGAGAGCGAAAGCAAGGTGACCACGTTGATGGTGAAGCCCATCAGGTACATCACGGCGAACGCCGGGATGATGGAAAGCGGAAGCGCGGTGGCCGAAACCAGCGTCGCGCGCCAATCGCGAAGGAAGAGCCATACCACGAGGACCGCTAGCAGAGCGCCTTCGTACATCAGCCACATGGAGCCGACGTAGTTCTCCTCGACGGGGTCGACGAAATTGAAGGCTTCCGTGATCGTGACGTGCGGATGCTGGGCCTTGAGCTTCTCCAACGCGGCGCGCACTCCCTGCGCTACCTCAACCTCGCCGGCGCCCCGGCTGCGCGTGATCTCGAAACCCACTACGGGTTTTCCGTTAAGCAAGGCAGCGGAGCGGAGCTCGGCGACAGTGTCGGTCACGCGCGCCACTTGACCGAGACTCACGCGCCGCCCGTCGGCCAGCGCGATATCCATACCGGCCAACTCTTCGGCGGTGCGCACCGTGGCAACGGTGCGCACCGATTGTTCGATGCCGCCCACGTCCGCGCGGCCGCCCGAGGCTTCCTGCTGAATCTGCCGAAGTTGGCGGGACATGTCCGCCACCGTGGCGCCAAGAGCCAGCAGCCGGGCCACGTCGATCTCGACGCGAATTTCGCGCTCCACTCCTCCCACCCGTGCCACGGCGCCCACACCACGTACCGCCAGCATGTTCTTGGCGATGGTGTTGTCCACGAACCAGGACAAAGCTTCATCGTCCATGCGCTCTGACGCCACGGTGTAGGTGAGGATCGGCATGCCCGCCACATCCATCTTGGAGATGACGGGATCGCGCAAGTCACCCGGCAGATCGGACCGCACGCGGGCCACCGCGTCGCGCACGTCGTCCAGCCCTTCCTGCGTGGGCTTCTCCAATCGGAATTCGGTGGTGACCGTGGCGGTACCGTCCTGCACTTTTGTGTAGATGTGCTTCACGCCCTGCAAGGTCGCGATGGAATTCTCGATCTTGCGCGCGACTTCTGTCTCCATTTGCGAGGGCGCCGCCCCCGGCAACGTGGCGGTCACGATAATGGTCGGCAGATCGATATCCGGAAACTGCTGGATCTTCATCGCGCGAAACAGCATCAAACCCGAAAGCGTCAGCAGAATGAACAGCAGGATCGACGGTATGGGGTTGCGGATGGACCAGGCGGAGACGTTCATGGCTTGTTGGCCTTTATTTCTTGGCAGTGGGCGGCACGGGTGCGGCCGCTTCGATCACGCGTACCGTGTCCCCATCGGCCAGAAAGGCTGCACCGCTGGCCACCACTCGCGTCCCGGCGGCAAGACCACTCGCAATCTCGATGCGGTCGCCGAGGCGGCGGGCAACGCTCACCTTTGCGAGCTGCACTGTGTCCCGGTCCGTGAGCTTGAACACGTAGCTGAAGCCATCGCGCAATAGCACGGCGGACTGCGGCAGCGTGAGCGCGGGCGCTTCGCCGAGATCGAACTCGCCGCGAGCGAAGGTCCCGGCGCGGGCCTGGCCGCCCGCGGGCAGATCGACATACACGAGCCCTGTACGCGTTTGCGGATCGACCGTGGGAGCGGCCATGCGCACTTGGCCCTTGACTTCGCTCCCGCTGTCGGTGGTAAGTCGTGCCACTTGTCCAGGGACGATAAGAGGTAATTCGGCGGCCGTCACCTCCGCGCGCCACTCCAAGCGGTTCTGGCGGATAAGCCGAAAAAGCTCCTGTCCCGCTTGCGCTAGTGAGCCCACCGTGGCCGCCCTCGCCGAAATCACGCCATCGTCGGGCGCAACCACACGGGTTTGGATCATTCGCAATTCAGTGGAGCGCACCCTTGCGCGCGCGGCGGACAAGCGCGCCGCCGCTGCCTGCTCGGAGGCCGCGGCCTGCGTCACCTGCTGGGCGCTGATGAAGTTGGCCGCACGCAACTGGCGCGCGCGATCGGCGTTGGAGAGCGCCTCGGCGTGCATGGCCCGGGCCTCTTCCACCGCCGCGCGGGCTTGGGCCAGTTCGGCCTCCACGGTCTCCGAAGCGATGCGGGCGAGCAACTGGCCGCGCTTGACTTCATCTCCCACGTTGACACGGACTTCCATCAGACGAAGGCCGCCAATCTCCGCCCCGATAATGGCCTCCTGCCACGCGGCGATGCTGCCGTTCGCCACCAAGGTGCGCGGCCACTGCGCGTGTTCCAGAGTGATAGCGGACACAGACAAGGCGGGCTTCGCATTGTTGGGCGGCTCAGGCGCCTTCTTGTCGTCCTTGACGAGCGCGCTCGTTGCCACCAAGGCAATCGCTCCCAGCGCGACTAGTGCGCCAATAATCGTGAGTTTGAGTTTCCGGCTCTTCATAGTATGGCCCTTACTTTCCTGTTCCATTCTTGGACCGGGAGCGTGCTGCCCGCCGCGCGGCGATTTCGTGCGCCAGCAGTGCCTCGCTATATCCCACGAGGCGGTCCAAAATCTTCTCCGCCGCATGGGGCCTACGCAACACGTCCGGCGCCAAGATCTTGATGAACTCGCGCGACATGCAGTAGTCGTGGGCCATGGCCACCAGCGCGAACGCCAGTTGGTGCGAATCCGTATCCGGCTTCTTCAGAGCGCAATGACGGGCCAGGAGTTCCACCAAGGCATTGTGGTGTGGCAGGATGGTTCTCTCGACGATATCGCGGAATACACTGCTCGGTTCCAGCATCTCGCGCATATGCAACCGCATCACCATGGCCTCTTCCGCTTCGCTCATGTAATGCGCGAGGAAAGGGCCGAGGAACTTGCGCATGGATTGACCGAAAGTGAGCGCGGGGTCGTCGAAGCGGCCGAACTGCTCCGTGAGCATATCGATGGGCCGGGTCAGCACGGCACGATAAAGCCCCTCTTTATCGCCAAAGTAATAATGGATCGAGGCCAGATTCGCCTGCGCGGCCTCGCATATTTCTCGCGTGGAAGCGGCCGAATATCCCTTGGCCGAGAATATGCGCGTGGCTTCCGTGACTAGCCGCTCGCGCGCACGCTCCCCTTTGCCGGTGACACCATTGCGCTGGGACGGCTGGGGTGAGATTCTGCGGATCGCCTGGTTAACCATGGGCATAACGATAACATAAAATCAGTCGTATGCTGGAAAATAATTTGAGCGCCCGGTTTCATATGAAATATAGGTGCTGAAGTACGCAAAGTCCGGGATTCAATATGCGTTAAAGTCGCCCCGTGCTATCCACGAATTCACCTCTCGATTCCCCCGCCCCTATTCTTCCCGGCAACTCCCTAGCGTTCATCCTGCATTTCGTGCGGATCTACCGGGCCGCCGTGGGGGTCATCACGCTGCTGGAGTGCGGCCAAGCGGCCTGCGCCATTTTGCTGCCCTACGCCATCAAGAAAATCATGGATGCGGTGACCCTGGCTCAGAGCGCGCAGACTTCCGTTTGGCCGTCCGTGGAAGGGCCGTTGTGGTTCTTCGCGCTGCTCAATCTCGGATTGGTGTTGTTCTCGCGCGGCAGCGGCACGGTGCTGGTGTTGCTCGGCCCCTCCTTGCGCCGGAGAATCCGGCGCGAGTTGTTCGCCTACCTCCAGCACCACTCGCAGCGCTACTTTCTGGGTAATTTCGCCGGATCGCTCGCCAACCGCATCGCCGAGACCTCCATGAGTACCGCGCAGGTTCTTTGGACAGCGCTCTTCGATTTTTGGCCGCTTGCGATCACTTTCTCCGTATCGCTCGTACTGCTCGCCAAAGTGAGTTCGCAACTGGTGTGGGTGCTAGGCGTATGGATCCTTGTCTACGTTTGCGTGTCTTTCGTGCTCGCGCGGCGCTGCCGGGTCTATGCCCGCGACTATGCGGCGGCGCGCAGCTTGGTCAGTGGCAAGATCGTCGATTCCGTCACCAACATCATGAACGCCAAGTTATTCGCCCGCCGCGATCACGAGCGCCAATATCTGGAACACTTCCTCAACATGGAAGTGGACCGGGCGCGGCGCACCTTCTGGTTCATGGAAGGCATTCGCTGGTTTCAGTTCACCGCCGCGATGGTTCTCATGATTGGCATGGTGTACTACGCCATCCAGATATGGGCGGCGAGGCAGATGACCGCGGGCGAATTCGCCATGGCCGCCAGCCTTTCCCTGGTATTGATCGAGCAAGCGCGCGGATTGAGCCGGAAGTTCCTGGAATTCTTCGAGTACATCGGCAACGTCAATGACGGCGTGGGCATGATCGTGCGCCCGCACGAAGTGGTCGATCGCGCCGCGGCCCGCCCGTTGAAGGTGAGCGCCGGGCAAATCGAGTTCCGGAACGTGAGCTTCTCCTATGTGGCAGGCCGCGATGTATTCACCAATCTGAATCTTGCGCTCAAGGCGGGCGAGAAAGTCGGCATGGTGGGCTTCTCGGGCAGCGGTAAAAGCAGCTTGCTAAATTTGATTCTGCGCTTGTTCGAACCTCAGTCGGGCCAGATATTGATCGACGGGCAAGACATTCAAGGCGTGACGCAGGAGAGCCTGCGCGCGGCCATCGCCATGATTCCGCAAGATCCCATGCTGTTTCATCGCAGCCTCATGGAGAATGTGCGCTATGGCCGGCTTGAAGCCAGCGATGAGGAAGTCATCGCCGCCGCGAAGCAAGCCCACGCGCACGAGTTCATCATGGAAACCGAGGGCCGCTACGAATCCTTGGTGGGCGAACGCGGCGTGAAGCTATCTGGCGGCCAGCGCCAGCGCATCGCACTGGCGCGCGCTATTCTCAAGGACGCTCCGATATTGATGCTGGACGAAGCCACCAGTTCGCTCGATTCCATTACCGAGCGCTACATTCAAGACAGCCTGAAAGAACTCATGCGCAAGAAGACCGTTATCGTGATCGCGCACCGGCTCTCGACCCTCGCCCATCTCGACCGCATCATCGTATTCCATGGAGGACAAATCGTGGAAGACGGAACCCACGAGGTGCTGCTCAAACGCGGAGGGCATTACGCGCGCCTGTGGTCCATGCAAGCAGGCGGCTTCTTGCCGGAAGCGGCCATCGACGAAGAAATGGAAGACGCTATCGCAAGCTGAAGGTGCTACCGGCGCGACAAAGAATCATTTCGCCACAGAGAACACAAAGGTCACAGAGAAATAGGCGAGGCATCCCCGCTAACCAGATTCTTGGCATTCCTCTGTGTACTCTGTGACCTCCGTGAAGAATTCGTGGTTTTACGGCCTAACTCAAGCCGGCAACCACTGCTTGTACCAACTGATGGCGTTACCCGAGGATTGGGCGAATCCATTCACGTAGGCGTCGAAGTGCCCGCCCGGCAGGATCACCAGCTTCTTCGGTTCGCGCGCATTTTCGAAGGCATTGATGGCCACATCTGTGGGGGTGAGGATGTCGTTCTCCGCAACCATCATCAAGAATGGCGTAGGCGATACCCGCGCGATGAAGACAGCTGGGCTGTACTCGATGAATTTCTCGACGGATTCCACCGTGACGCGATTTTCCCAGCGCGGGGCTTTCTTCTGGTGCGTTTCCGTGAACCATTTGTACGAATCGCTGGTGTTGAGCACGGCATTGTTATCGGGCGCGACCACGGGAAGGTAGTTCACCTTGCCAGTCTTGTAACGCTCGATGCGATCGCTCTCCAGATACTTGATGGTTCCGGCCGCGGCGGCTCGCGGCACAATGGCTTGGAAGTTGGTCCATCCATCCACCAGCGGCACTTGGCACGCCACCGCCTTGATGCGCCGGTCGAGCGCGCCCAGGCAAATCACGTGGCCGCCGCTATAAGAGGAGCCGAAGACACCGATCTTCTCCGCGTTCACCTCGGGCTGCATCTGCGCGAAGGTGATGGCGTTGCGAAAATCCTCGATCTGTTCCCAGGGGAAGATTTGTCCGCGCGGCTCGCCTTCGCTCTCGCCTTGGTAGCGGTAGTCGAACACGATGGAAACAAAGCCTGCCTTGGTGAAGGCCTGTGCGTAGTCGGTGAAGTACATCTCCTTCACCGCGCTAAAGCCGTGAGCCAGGACAATGCAGGGGCGCTTGTCGCCCGCCTTCAATCCGTCCGGCACATACTTGATGCCCCGGCAACGCAGGCCTTGGCTCTTGAACTCGATGGGCTGGCCACCATCGGCCGCCCTCGCGCTGGACACCACGCTCGCGGCGCCGGCTGCCACCGCGCCTGCCGTGATGATCTTGACAAAATCCCGGCGTGAAACATTTCGGCTCTCTTCCATGATCTCCTCCGTCCTTAGAATGTTGTGACTTCGCTTGGTGCAACCCCTTCGATCAACCCTCGCATCGCGAGTGTCATCGAAGAGAAAGGTACCACAGCTGCCGCGGGGATGGGGCCGCCGGAATACGCTCGGACACTTCAAATAGTCATTGCCGCGCCTGCGTCCGCCTTGCCACAATAGCGCCCATGCAACAAGAAGACCTCCCGCTGGCCCGGCCCGCCTCTCCCACGGATTTGTTCCTGAGCTTCACCGCCTTGGCACTGCAAGGATTCGGCGGCGTCATCGCCGTGGCGCAGCGGGTGCTCTGCGAGGAAAAGCGCTGGCTCGCAAGACAAGATTTTCTGGAGCTACTGGCCGCCTCGCAGGTTCTGCCGGGGCCCAATATCTGCAACTTGGCGCTCATGATTGGGGACCGTTTTCATGGCTGGCGCGGCGCTTTCGCGGCCTTGGCCGGGATGATGAGCGTTCCCCTCATGATCGTCCTGGTCCTCACGGAGTTTTACTCCATGCACGCGTTGAATCCGGTAGTGGCGGGCGCGCTGCGTGGAATGGGCGGGGTTTCTGCGGGTCTGATCGCGGGGACGGCGTTGCGGCTAGCGCCCGCCTTGAAGAAGAGTCCCATGGGCATCGGTGCCTGTGTACTCGTCGCCGCGACGTGCTTCGTCGCCGTGGCTATTCTGAGATGGCCCTTGGTGTGGATTCTCCTGGTGCTGGGCACGCTCTCGTGTCTATTCGCCTTGAAGCGCACTCCGTAATGACGAGGGCGTCTTGACGGACGTGTTACTCAGCCTCTTCGCGCATTTCCTCATGCTCTCCTTACTGGCGGTGGGTGGCGCCATCACCGTCGCCCCGGATATGCACCGCCTGCTCGTCAACGAGATGAGTTTGCTCACCGATGCGCAGTTCAATGCATCCATTGCCATCGCGCAGGCCGCGCCAGGGCCCAATGTTTTGTTCGTGGCGGTAATGGGCTACCAGGCTGCCGGCATCATGGGCGTGATCGCCACCTTCGCCGGCATCATGCTGCCCTCCACCACCCTGGCCTTCGCGGCGGCACGCTGGGGCCACGCACGCCAGGACTGGCGGGGCGTGCAAGCGTTCAAGACGGGAATGGCGCCCATGGTCATCGCGCTCATGTTCTCCACCGGGTGGGTACTTTCGTCGCACGATCCCACATGGCAGCTGATTCTGCTCACGGTCGCGGCCGCGATTCTGGTCTGGCGTACCCGCATCCACTTGCTCATCCTGATCGCAGCCGGTGCACTGCTCGGGGGGATGGGATGGCTTTAAGGCGCTTACGGATTCACTGTTGACAGAAATGGAGAAGAGCTTTCGGAACGGTGCTCTGGTTTTGGGGGATCAACAAGGGGAGCCCCTCTTGTTCCTCCTGGGGGATAAACAAGGGGATTCTCCCCTTGTTCGTAACATGATTGTTGCCGAAGCGAGCGCATGCGTTTTGGTTCCGGCTATACCGGCTTAAGGCCTGCCGGCGGAATGCTCGCTCTGGCCAATGTTCTGCCGCCGGCTCGCTTGATACTGCGCATCGATTTCCTGAACACGTTTGGCGAAACCGGCGTAGGTCAGCTTCCCGGAATAGAGCTGGGAAATGGCTTGGCTCACGCGCACGCGAGTTTGTAGCAGGGCCCCGGAGGGCTGGCCCCGGCGCGTGGCTTGGTACTTCTGGGCTTTTTCGCGCACTTGCAGCCAAACGCGAATCGCCTGCTTTTCTTCCGGCGTGGGTTTGTTCTCGTTGCGCAAATAACCCGCGGTGACAGCATCGGCGCGCACTTGCAAGGGAACTTTGTCGCGTATCGGATCCAGGCGCGTATCGGAATACAACTGCTTGAGGTACTTGTTTTCATCGCCGGGCCGCTCCGAAAGAGCTGCCTGCGCGCCGGATTGGACACCCTGGGCCGCGGGAGCGCTAGTAGACGGGAGATGTAGCCCGCTGGTCCCGCAACCCGCAAGGGTGAATGCCAGAAAAGTCGCTGCGTATCGCAGTCTCATGGTGTGACCTGGGTCTCAAGAAGCAGGGCTATTCTAGGACGTGACTTGCCTCGTCGAAAGCCCGCGGCTCTTGAGCGCGGCCGTTGGCGCCGGATGGTGACACTGAGGGTGACACTGAAGATCCCTTGATCCCAGACCGCATAGCGGCCCGCCAAGGGCACGATGACTATAGGGCACCTCTAATAATCACTTTTCTACGACGGATCTCTTACCGCGTTAGCGAAATGAGTTTCATTCTCGGCCAGGTGACCTTCAGCCGGGTTATTTCGCGCCTTTCAAGGCGTTTTGCGAGCCTCTTCACTGGCTTTGTATCCAACT
>SHXO01000073.1 GCA_009693245.1 Betaproteobacteria bacterium
AAACAGGCCGCCTGAACCGTTCGCCAGACGCGCCGCCGAGGGTGGGAACCGACTCCGGGCTACGCCCTTCGCCGTTTCCCACCCTCGGCAGAAAAAGCGGACAATTCATGTGCTACAGAACCGGACAACTCTAAAAACCCGCGACACGATTTTTGGCTTTGGTATTGGGATTAGCCGCTTGGAGCGCTAGCGTGGCCGACGTCATCCGGGTGTGGACGGATGATAGGGGACACGTCCACTACGGTAATGTCGCGTCCGATATACCCCCTGAACGCATTCTTGAGGCGCCGCCCTTGCCCACCGCGCAAGAGCAGGAGGCCGCGAGGGCACAAATGGCCAAGAACAAGGAGCGGCTCTCGCAATGGGAATCCGCCCGGCCGTTGGAAATAAGCAGTGGCATGGATGAAGGTGCCGCGTGTGAGCGGGCCATGCAAGCGGTCGAATTCTTGTGGCAATACCCCGAACTGGTGTTGATGCGGCCCTTGAGTAGCGGCGAGATCGCCTGGATGAGCACGGAGGAGCGCGTGACCTATCTCGCCGCCGCCAGGCAGCGCGTGCTGGAACAGTGCGAATCCGGGCGCGGGGCCAGCATGGACGAACTGGCGGTGGTATTATTTTGGCCCCGCACGGCGCGGGCGCAACCAGAGCTCATCGTCTTCCCCTTGCCCAACCCGCCCATCACGGCGGTGCCAGTTCGGCGTATCAAAGGTGCGCGTCCTGGTACATCGATACCTAGCATACCGGCCATTGAATTCGTGGGTTCCAGACCTCCGGTATCCGTGCCCCAGCCGGCCAGTGCGCTCTTGGGCTCCAAACCTCCAACGTCTGCAACCAATCCAGGCGCGGGATCCTTCAAGTAAGGCGAGGCCATACATTAGTTGCCTATTCCAGCGTCATCGCGTAGGCGCCATTTCGTTCGTGTAGCATCCCTGTCGTACGGGTCTTGCTTCGTACCCGATCTTTGATGACTGTGGGAGCGCAACATGGCGCACTGGATCTGGGCCGTGGCGGGCGCGGGGCTGTCTTGGGCTCTGGCCTATCGCGAAGCGAACCGCTGGATTTGGGCGGTGTGTGCCGCGGTGTATTTGTTGGCTGCTTCGTTTGCCTCCGCGTTTTCCTTCGTGACGCTGGCTATTCTGGGGACGTTCTACATAGCCGCTTGCGCCATCGTTCTGGTTCCAAGACTTCGCCGCGCCTTCGTGAGCGACCCGCTGTTCGGATGGTTCCGGCGCGTGATGCCGCAAGTGTCCACCACGGAGAAGGAGGCGCTCAACGCCGGTACCGTCTGGTGGGACGCGGATTTATTTTCGGGGCGCCCGGACTGGAACAAACTCCTAGCGTTTCCCCGCCCTGCTCTTAGCAAGGAAGAGCGCGATTTTCTCGATGGTCCCGTGGAGGAATTGTGCGCCATGACCGACGATTGGGAAGCGACCTATGAGTTGAACGACCTGCCGCCCAGCGTGTGGCAGTTCATCAAGGACGAGGGCTTCCTGGGAATGATTATCCCAAAGGAATATGGAGGACTGGGATTTTCCGCCTATGCCCATTCGCAAGTGATCACCAAACTCGCCACGCGCAGCGCCCCGGCCACGGTGGCGGTGATGGTGCCCAATTCCCTGGGGCCCTCCGAACTCTTGCTGCACTATGGCACTGACGAACAGAAGCATTACTACTTGCCGCGTTTGGCGCGAGGATTGGAAACGCCGTGCTTCGCGCTTACGGGGCCCGACGCAGGGTCCGATGCCGGCGCCATTCCCGATCACGGAATCGTGTGTTACGGCACTCATGAGGGCCGCCAAGTGCTGGGAATGCGATTGACGTGGGACAAGCGCTATATCACCCTAGGGCCGGTGGCGACTCTTCTGGGTCTCGCATTTCGTCTCTACGATCCGAACCGGTTCCTGGGCCAAGAGCAGGACTTGGGCATCACGCTGGCACTCGTTCCCACCGGTCATCCGGGCGTCAACATCGGGCGGCGGCACTTTCCGCTCAACGCATCCTTCATGAACGGGCCCAATTCGGGCAAGGATGTATTCATTCCCATGGAGTGGGTCATCGGCGGGCAGGAGCGCGTGGGGCAGGGATGGCGGATGCTCATGGAGTGTTTGGCCGCTGGGCGTTCCATCTCGTTGCCGTCCTCCAGCGCCGGGATGGCGCAGATGGCCGCCCGCACCACGGGAGCCTATGCCCGCATCCGCCAGCAATTCCGCGTGCCCATCGGAAAGTTCGAGGGTGTGGAAGAGGCGATGGCGCGCATCGGCGGCAACACGTACATGATCGATGCCGTGCGCACCCTTACCGCGGGTGCGGTGGATCTGGGAGAGAAGCCTTCCGTATTGTCCGCCGTCGCCAAGTACCATTGCACGGAGCGCGGCCGCACAGTCATCAACGACGCCATGGATGTGCATGGTGGCAAGGGCATTTGCCTGGGGCCGAACAACTATCTCGGGCGCGCTTACCAGCAAGCTCCCATCGCCATCACCGTGGAAGGCGCCAACATTCTCACGCGCAGCATGATCATCTTCGGCCAGGGAGCCATTCGCGCACATCCTTACGTGCTGAAGGAAATCGATGCGGCGGGATACGCGGACGAAACGACGGGTGCGCGTTTGTTTGACCAGGCCCTGTGGAGTCATGGGGCCTTTCTCGCCGGAAACGCCGCACGCTCGCTTTTTCTGGGCCTGGGGGGGGCGCGCCTTAAACCGGTGCCCGGTTCCCGTGATCTGAAGCGGCACTTCCAGAACCTCTCCAGGATCTGCGCGGGCTTTGCGTTCATGGCCGATCTTTCAATGTTGGCGTTGGGCGGGGCGCTCAAGCGCCGCGAAAAACTCTCGGGCCGCTTGGGGGATATGCTGAGTTACATGTACCTTGGATCCGCGGTGCTCAAGCGTTTCGAGGACGAAGGCCAGCAGCAAACGGATCTTCCTTTCGCGCGCTGGGCGCTGGAGGAATGTTGTTACCGCGCGCAAGAGGCGGCCTATGGCGTGTTCGACAATTTTCCCAACCGGGTCATTGCCGCGCTCATGAAGCGCGTCGCGTTTCCCTTCGGGCGCCGCTTCAAGGCGCCCAGCGACGACTTGGGCCAGCGCGTGACCCGGCTCATCATGCAGGCGTCCCCCGCGCGCGAGCGCTTGACGGCGGACGTGTATTTCGCCAGCAGCGAAGCCGATCCCGTGGGACGCCTGGAGCTCGCGCTGGGTGCCGTGGCCGCCGCCGAGGCCGTCGAGGCCAAGGCGAGAAGCAAGGGAAAGGTTCATCGCGCCATGCCAGCCTCCATGAGCGAGCAAGTGGACGTGGCCTTGAGCGCCAACACCATCTCCGCCGAGGAAGCACAACTATGGCGGCGCTATGAACAGTTGCGCAAGGCGTGCATCATGGTGGATGACTTTCCCCAGGACGTGGGGCGCCGAACGACGCCGAGGGAGCAAAATAAACCAGACCGTACGGCAGAGCAGCGTGGCATGCCAGAGAAGGCCGAAGCATGACGCAGCTACCCACCGGAAAGGAGCCGGTCATTCGAGTCGTGCCCATGCTGAAGGACGCCAACGCGACGGGAGATATTTTCGGCGGCTGGATCATGTCGCAAGTGGATATCGCCGGTTCCATTCCGTGTTTTCGATTGGCGAAGGGTAGAGTCGCCACGGTGGCGGTCAATTCCTTCGTGTTCAAACAACCTGTTTTTATCGGGGATCTGGTGAGTTTTTACGCCGGGGTAAAACGCGTGGGCCGCACATCCATCACGGTGGACGTTGAGGTCTATGCCCAGCGCGGAATGGAAGAGGAGGTGTGTGTGAAGGTGACCGAGGCGACACTGACCTATGTCGCCGTGGACGACAGGAGGCAACCCCGGCCTGTCATGAAGTAAGTCTTTAGGTCAGTACTTGAGGAGAGCATCATGAAAAATAGGCTGTACATCGTCTGCATGCTGTTAGGTTGCGCAACTACCGTGGAAGTACAAGGAGCAGGGTTCGCCCTCCTTGAGCAAAGCGCAAGCTCGGTAGAGAATTCCTTCGCGGGCACCGCGGCCGCCGCCGAAGATGCCAGTACCGTGTTCTTCAACCCCGCGGGGTTGGCGCAACTGCGAGGAATTCAGGGCATGGTGGCGGTGCATGGAATCGACGTCACCACCAAATTTTCAGGAATGGGAGCGAGCGCGCTTTCCTTGGGGACTGGCACTGGAGGCGATGCGGGCGGCCTGGCTGTCGTGCCCAATATCTATTTCAGCATGCCCGTGGGAGAAAAGCTGGCCTTTGGCCTTGGGATCAACGCGCCCTTTGGTCTTAAAACGGAGTACGAGAGCACCTGGTTGGGCCGCTTTCAAGGTATCAAGTCCGATTTGAAGACCCTCAACGTGAATCCTTCCATGGCGTTCAAGGTGAGCGACGCCGTTTCTGTTGGTGCAGGGATTAACTGGCAAAGGGCGCAAGCGGAGTTAACCAATGCCGCGCTACTGCCTGGGCCGGCCGAAGTCCGGTCCCGGTTGTAGGCCGACGACTAAGCCTGGGGATGGAATGCGGGCGTGCTATTACAACTCGGGCCAGACATGCGTCTTGGCATTGCGTATCGCTCCAAATTGGACTACACGTTGCGGGGCAGCGCCTTCATCACCACCATCGCGGGAGCGCCGGTGATTACCTATTCAGCTCAAGCCGGCGTTACTTTTCCGGATATCGCGACCTTGAGCGTGCTGCAAAAGTACGGTGAAAAATGGGAACTGCTTGGGGATCTATCGTGGACTCACTGGAGCGAAATTGACAGGGTCAACGTTATCAACCGGGTGGATGGTGCGGCTCTCGATCAGTTGGTTTTTCGTTTCAACGATGCTTGGCGGTTCGCAATTGGGGTGAACTATCGTCCCGGCGAACGCTGGACCATTAAAGGCGGCGTGGCTTACGACGAATCCCCGGTGAATGGAAGCAACCGTACCGTGCGCTTGCCCGATAGCGACCGCGTATGGACTTCCATGGGGGCGAAGTACCGGTTCTCCGATGCGGGTGCCGTTGATATAGCTTATGCGCATCTATTCTCCGGAAGCGGTTCGATCGATAACACCCGAACCGTGGCGGGCCCGGTCAGTACGACTGTCACGGGTAAGTACGATGCGTCGGTGGATATCTTCAGCGTGCAGCTGAGCATGGCGTTCTAGGCGGTACGCGCATGAGACAAGTCGCGGTACTCGGGGCGGGCGTGATGGGTGCGCAAATCGCGGCCCATCTTGCCAACGCCAATGTTCCTGTATTGCTCTTCGACCTTCCCGCGAAAGAGGGCGACCCGAATGGCGTTGTGCACAAGGCCATCGATAACCTGGGGAAGTTAGAACCTAGTCCCATCGCCAGCAAGGCCAAGCTTGCACATATCGAAGCTGCGAATTACGACCAGGATCTCGGCCGGCTTGCCGGGTGCGATCTCATCATCGAGGCCATCGCCGAGCGCGTGGATCTGAAAAAGGCTTTGTACGAACGTATCGCGCCTCACGTAGGCGCGGACGCGGCATTGGTGACCAATACTTCCGGTTTGTCCATCCGCGCACTCTCTGGCGTGTTACCCGCGCAACTCAAGCCGCGTTTTTGCGGCGTGCATTTCTTCAACCCGCCGCGCTACATGTATCTCGTGGAATTGATTCCCGCGCCGGGGATGAATCTGGCCCTCCTGGACCGCCTGGAAACCTTCCTCACGACGACCCTGGGCAAGGGCGTGATACGCGCCAAGGACACGCCCAATTTCATCGCCAACCGCGTGGGCGTATTCTCGATCCTCACTGCTTTTCATCACACGCGGGTCTTCGGCCTGGGGTTCGATGAAGTGGACGCCATCACCGGCTCGCTACTGGGCCGCCCCAAGAGTGCCACCTACCGCACCGCGGACGTGGTGGGCCTGGATACCTTGTCCCACGTCGTCAACACCATGCGTGAGGGGCTAGAGGAGGATCCGTGGCATCCTCATTTTCAGTTGCCCGATTGGTATCGGAATTTGCTCGGCCAAGGCGCGTTGGGACAGAAGACGCAGCGAGGCATCTATCGAAAGCTGGGCAAGGACATCCATGTTCTTGACGCGAACTCGAAGGAATATCGCGCCTCGCAGGGGAAGGCCGATCCGGGCGTGGTGGATATATTGAAGCTGCGCGATGTAGCGGAACGCTTGAGCGCGCTGCGTGCCTCCTCCCATCCGCAAGCCAAATTTCTGTGGGCTTGCCTTCGTGACATGCTGCATTACTGTGCTGTACACTTAACTAGTATCTCTGATAACGCGCGGGACCTGGATCTGGCGGTGCGGTGGGGATTCGGCTGGAACCAAGGTCCCTTCGAGCTATGGCAGGAAGCCGGCTGGCACAAGGTGGCAGGCTGGATCGCCGCCGACATTGCCGCCTGCAAAGCGCTGGCGAAAGTGCCGCTGCCACCATGGGCGACGGAGGAAGAGCGCCTAGGAGTGCATCGCGCGCAAGGTTCCTTCGATCCCGCATCGAATACCTATACGCCACGCCGGAACCTTTCGGTATACCGGCGCCAGCATTATCCCGATACCCTCGCGGGGGAGGAACGCAAGTATGGCGATGCCATCTTCGAAACCAGCGCGGTGCGCCTATGGCATGCCGGAGACGACATCGGTGTCGTGAGTTTCAAGAGCAAGATGCACACTATCGGCGAAGACGTGCTGGAGGGCATTCAGCAGGCCATCGAAGAATCCGAGTCGCGCTTCGCGGGCTTGGTGATGTGGCAGACCGAACCGCCATTCTCGTTGGGGGCGAATCTTTCGGGGCCCTCTGCCCGTCCCGAGGGCGGAAGTAAACCCTCTGCGCTGGGCAAGATGTTCAAGAGTTTTCGCAAGGAGGCCGAGGCGGTGGTACTCAAGGCCGCGCGCAAACTTAACGTGGCGGATGCCTTGATGGCGGGACGCCTGGAAAAAGTGGAGAGCGTGGTGGCGTTATTTCAGGACACCACGAGCGCATGGAAGTACGCGAAGCTTCCCACTGTCGCGGCGGTGGATGGTATGGCTCTCGGGGGAGGCTGCGAGTTCGTCATGCACTCCGCGCGGGCAGTGGCGTCCTTGGAGAGTTATATCGGGTTGGTGGAGGCAGGCGTGGGTCTTCTCCCCGCGGGTGGCGGGTGCAAGGAACTGGCCTTGCGCGCGGCGGAAGAAGCGAAGGGTGCCGATCTCTTTCCCTTCATTCGCCGGTACTTCGAAACCGTGGCGAAGGCGGATGTATCCCGGTCCGCCGAGCAAGCAAGGGAATTGGGCTATCTGCGGCCTGGCGACCCCATCGTGATGAACCGCTTCGAACTATTGCACGTGGCCAAATGGCAGGCGCGCGCCTTGGCCGAGACCGGATACCGGCCGCCCCTGCCACCGCGTGCGATACCCGTGGCGGGGCGCAATGTCATCGCCACCTTCAAGGCTCATCTGGCGAACCTTTTCGAGGGGCAATATATCTCCGAGCACGACCGCCTGGTGACGGAGAAGATCGCCTATGTGCTGTGCGGCGGCGACCTAGACGCCGGCACACTCGTGGACGAGCGCTGGTTTCTGCAATTAGAACGGGAGTGTTTCATGGAGCTGCTCGCCACGGAGAAGACGCAGGCACGAATCGAGTACACCCTCAAGACTGGCAAGCCGCTCAGGAACTAGACTCATGGCAAAGCAGATTCAAGAAGCGTACATCGTGGCGGCGGTTCGGACGCCAGTTGGCAAAGCACCGCGTGGCATGTTCCGCCAAGTCCGGCCCGATGACTTGCTAGCACACGCTCTTAAGAGCGCGCTTGCCAAGGTTCCAAATCTTGACCCCGCCAGCATTGGAGACGTCATTGCCGGATGCGCGCAACCCGAGGCCGAACAGGGTTTGAACGTGGCGCGTGTCGCCTTGCTGTTGGCTGGGCTACCCAACTCCGTCGCGGGCATGACCGTGAATCGCTTCTGCTCCTCGGGGTTGCAAGCAGTGGCGCTAGCGGCGGACCGCATTCGTTTAGGCGAAGCGGAGGTGATGATCGCCGGGGGCACCGAAAGCATGAGCATGATCCCCATGGGCGGCAATAAGATTTCCCTGAGCCCGCGCATATTCGAACGCGACGAGAACGTGGCCATTGGCTACGGCATGGGCATTACGGCGGAGAAAGTGGCGGCGCAGTGGAAGGTAACGCGCGAAGATCAGGACGATTTTGCCGTGCGTAGCCACCAGCGAGCATTGTCCGCCATGGCTAGCGGAGAATTCACCGGCGAGACCGCGCCCTATTCCGTGGAGCGGCGGGTTGCGGATTTATCAGATCACAGAATCCGGGTCACGGCGCAATTGCAAGAATTCGATGAGGGGCCGCGCGCGGGCACGACCATGGAGGTCTTGTCCAAACTCAGACCGGCGTTCTCGGCTCAAGGATCGGTCACTGCCGGCAACAGTTCCCAGACTTCCGATGGCGCGGGTGCGCTCATACTGGCGAGCGAGGCGGCGATGAAACGTTTTGGTTTGATACCCCTCGCGCGCTTCGTGAGCTATGCAGTGGCCGGAGTGCCGCCTGAGATCATGGGCATCGGTCCCAAGGTTGCTATCCCGAAGGCGTTGTCTCAAGCCGGATTGAAATTGGACGACATGGCTTGGATCGAACTCAACGAGGCTTTCGCCGCCCAAAGCCTCGCGGTCATGCAGGACTTGGATTTGGATCCCGCCCGTGTTAACCCATTGGGAGGGGCGATCGCACTAGGACATCCGCTGGGAGCCACAGGTGCCATACGTACCGCTACCTTGGTACACGGGTTACGGCGGCGCAAGCAGCGCTACGGCATGGTGGCGATGTGCGTGGGAACGGGGATGGGCGCCGCCGGAATATTCGAAGCTCTTTGAGGCTTCGTTCGCGCTCCCCTTAGAATTCCGTATATCCCGTTCGGGCCTCGCCGGTGCCATGCCGCGCCGCTTTGTGCGCATGCATGAAGCTCATGAATTCGTGATCCGGAAGGGGAGGGCTAAAAAGAAAACCTTGCACGTGGCCGCATAGTTCGTTGCGTAGAAATCTGAGTTGGTCCACGTGGTCCACACCTTCCGCCACCACCTCCTTGCGCAGGCTATGGGGCATGGCAATGATGGTGGCGGTGATGGTACGCGCATCCTCGTCGTTGTTGACATCCAGAATGAAGGAACGGTCGATCTTGAGCAGGTGGAAAGGAAGACGCTTCAAATAGGAGAGCGAGGAATATCCCGTCCCGAAATCGTCGATGGCGATGCGCACACCAAGCTCGGCCAGGCGGTTGATGGTGGTTCTCGGCAAATCGCTTTCTTCCATCAATACGGTCTCCGTGATTTCTATTTCCAAGGCTCCTGGCGGCATGCCGGCATCCATAAGAGTGGCCTTGACGAACTTGAAGAAGTCAGCGCGTTTGAATTGCCGCGGCGATGCGTTGATGGAAATGCGCGGCGGCGCAATCCCCGCCATGATCCAGAGTTGATAGTGTTCGCAAGCTTTCACAAGAATTAATTCCCCCAAGGGTTCGATCAATCCGCTCGATTCCGCATGACTCATGAAATAGGCGGGTGCGAGCGTTCCGCGCGTTGGATGCTCCCAGCGTACCAGCGCCTCGACGCCGGAAACGGCCCCGGACTTCAGATCGAGTTGGGGCTGAAAGTGCAGTACGAACTGGTTGCTCTCCAGGGCTATACGCAGTTCGCGGTCGAGATTGGGGAGGTTCTGGGCCTCTTGGTTCATGCGCTCGTCGAAGTAAACGTGGTGGCCCTTTCCCGCCTCCTTGGCGCGGTACATGGCGATATCCGCGTTGCGGATGAGGGACTCGGGCGAGTTCGCGTCCGTTGGGTACAACGTGATGCCGATGCTCGCGCCAAGAAAACTTTGGTGCGGGCCTATGGCGAAGGGCTCCGTAAGGCGTTGAATGATATTGTTGGCGAGAATGCCCGCGTCCTTGCTGTCCGTGAGGGCGCTCAGGATGATGCTGAACTCGTCTCCGCTCAACCGGGCCACCGTATCCGCATCGCGCACGCATGCGCGTAGGCGGGCGGCCACGCCGCGCAGGACTTGGTCGCCGGCCTCATGGCCTAACGTGTCATTGACTTGCTTGAACAGATCCAGGTCGATGTAAAGCAACGCCAGCATATTTCCACTACGGGCAGCGCGCGCAATCTCCTGCACCAGCCGGTCGGTGAACAGCACCCGGTTAGGCAGCCGCGTGAGAGGGTCGAAGCGCGTCTGTAGAAAGAGTTGCTGGTCCTTCTGCATCGCGGTAACGGCGACGCCCAAACGGTCGGCGATATCGGCTATGCCAAGATCCTCGGCTTCATCGCGCGGGCGCGCAATGGAGCGCGCGGCGTAAAGGGCGCCGCTCAGGCCATCTTCTGTTTTGACGGGCAAGGCTAGCGCATCGAATCCTGTCTCGATGGATTTGATTAACCCGAGTTCCGTTATGCGATGACGCAGATCGCCGAAGTCCGTGAGAGGTCCGGTGGGCGCTTGCGACGTGCTGCCGGTTCGCACGGCATGTACGCCTTTTTCGTTACCGTAGATAACAAAATAAGTGCGGCTGATGCGCCCGGTTTTGGGTTCGCAGATGACGATCGCGGCTGCGTCGAGCCGGAGCACCTCGGACAATCTGGCAAGAAGCACATTGGCAAGTTGGTCGATGTCGGCACCGGACAGAATCAGCCGGTCCAATTCCGCCAGAAGCTTCAATACCTTGAACTGTCTTCCAATGCGGTGGCCCATGGCGTTGAAGGAACGGCTCAATTCACTTAACTCGCCGGATGCGTCCGCCTTCACCGACTGGGAGAAGTCATGAGTGGTGGCATTCGCTGTCGCATCGAGCATTGCCTTGAGAGGGTACAGCGTGCGCCGGATGTGCCAGAATCTAAGGAGTAGGGCCACTAGCAAGGCCAGTGTGGCTCCTAGGATCAAAGTGCTTCCCTTGTTGGCGGCGAGTTGCGAGATGCCGGGGTGGGCTGTCGTTAGCAGAATGGTCCAGCGCGCACTGCTAAACGCCATGGGTAACGATACGACACGTTCAACGGTGTACCGTGACTTTCCCGCCGTAAGCGCCGCATGCAAGGTCTTCCCCGGAGAAGCCGCTTCATGAAGCGCACGATCCACGGCTTCGCCCAGCGCGCCGGAACAAAGAACGGGAACATTTCCCACCAATAAGCAACGCTCCATCCGAGCGGGGAGAAACCCGGGCAATAAGCTTTTCGGATAGATTCGTGCCACCAGGAGCGGCCTGCCGCCTTCCGCCGTGTGTCCGAGCTTGAGAATATATAGCTCCTCGTTCGGAATGGCGTGTACTAGGATCAAACCTTTATCGAGGTCGTCACGCTGCTTCTCGTCCAACTCCAATTGCTCTATGCGTTCGCCGTGGCCAACACTGGTGTTAGCCATGCCCCAATGCATCGTTATTCCCAACGGGAGCGGTTGGCTAACCGCGGGATGATTGGAGTGCGCGGAGGCATTTAGAGATTGCGGGCCGTGCGCGTTGGAGATGAGATTGGCGAATTCGCCGGCGTGAAGCGAGACGAGTTTCGAGTGCAAGTTCGCCCATTCCGAGAGGTCGTGCTCCAAATGTTCCAAGATAGCGGTCTCGCTCCCCTCATGGACGAGCCAGGCCACGGCTAACGCGGGAATGAAGGCCCCCGCCAGGAATAGTACGAATATTCTGGTCGCGAGCTTGCTGCCGAATAGTGTTCGAGTGAAACCCGTCATTGTCCAGGGTGTGTGGGATCGCGCCGCTATATTGGGAATTCATAGCTAAAGGCGTGCGCGCTGCGCTGCGTCCTGGAATTTCGGTGCAATGGGCCGCCAGTCGCGGTTTCCAGACCTACGCGGCCGCTGGCGTAACCGTAAAGAACTGTAAAGGCCGCTCTAGGTGGACGGCGTTATGCGGACTGAATGTCCGTCCCGCGTAGGTTTGCCGGATGCCGGAACAAGGCCTCGCGCCACCGTGCGGCTTTGGCGGGGTCGCACGCTTGCATGTACTGCACTTCACCGGCTACCAGCGCGGCCACGGGTATCCCCGCGGCAAGGATGATACGGTTTCCCGCAAGGGCGGGCACCTTGGGGCCGGGGACGAGTGTCCCCGCCAGATTGAGGGGATCGGCGCCACTTAGGCACAGCAGTTCATCTTCCGCGCGGTCCGTGCGGCGTAGCGCCGAGATGGCTTCCGGTAGCGCGAATTGCTCGCCGGAAAATCCCGCGACAAACCGGCCACCGCGAATTTCGCCGCGCGCTTCCAGGCGCCGAAAGCACATCATCAATTCGCGCCATGGCGGCAACCAGTCTGCTTCGCGCGCCAGCATGTGCCAGAACACGATGCCGTAGCGCTTGAGAAGCGCGCGAGCAACATGTTCGATGAGACCGGAGGGTTTGTCCGGCTGCTTGCGTGCCGCACTTGCCGCGGCCCACCGGCCGGCGTCTTCGATGCCCATCACGGAGTGGCGCCCGCGCCCATGGGAACCAAAGGGCTTGCGCCGGTCCGAAGGCATCAGTAGCGCGCGCAGGCCGGCAAAACTGTCGGCGCGCACCCATCCCCTCGTTACTAATTCCCCCAGAGCCTCTTCCACGAAACTCTTGGGTAAACCGATGTCATGAGCGATGTCATCGAAGAAGGACGCGCCGCTGGTTCGCAGATGCTCCAGGACGGCACGCGCGTTGGAACTAAGCTTCGCGGAAGAATCATCTTCCTGGCTGCCAAGAAATGCCCATAGATGAGCGTGCTGGCGGTTGAGTAGTGTAATGGGGGAACTGCGCACTGGGCCGCGGCTGCGCGACGCTGCCCCGGCTGGCGGATTGAGCCGAGTCCACACCACTCTTCCCGCGCGGCACAGATCATCGAGCCACGTAGGTTCATAGTGGGCAAGCCGGGCCGGCAAGAGTTCGGACTCCCACGCGATGGCGGCGGCTTCAAAACCTTCCAGTTGCGAGAGCACGGCCGCCAAACCATCCGGACCCTCCATGCGATGAGCTGGGCCCACGCGTTGCCAGCGCAACAAGAAACGCATGAAGTCCGCGGCGGATACCGGCTCGATCTCCTGGCGCAAGCGTTTGAGGGTGTAGCGGTGGATACGCGCCAGCAGGCGGCGCTCGCACCACTCCAGGGCGTTTGCCGCGCCGGTGAAATGGCCACGAAGCGCGAACCCTTCCGCTTCGAGCGCAAGCAGAGCCGAATCGGTACGTGCCTCGGCGACACCCAGGGATTGCGCCAATACGCTTGCGGTGACGGGCCCCAATCCCTCTAGCCGTCCTCGCACCAATTCCGTGGTGGCGGCTTCCGGTGCCCAGGATTGATTTAACTCCGCGGGAATTTCTCCCGCGCCTTGGCCAACTCTAGATTCTGGATGAATGCACAGGATTTGCGCCAGGCGCTCCGTGCTGCACCATAGGGCGCGGGGCGCCGTGGGCAATAGGATCTGCGCGACACGCCGCTTGCGCGCCAATTCCTCCAGCAGCGGTATCCATGGGGTTTGGCGCTGTACCTCCTCGTCCGTGAGAAAGCCCAGCCACAGCAAGGCGTCGTGCAATTCGTCCGCGCTTTGCGCATCCGGCCAGGCTTCCTCGCGCACGCGCGCGATGGCCTGGGGATCCAGGCGCCCGATGTCCGCCGCCGATTGCGGATCGAGCCAGCGGCGGTTCACCACCGCCTGCGTGCGCCGTTCCTCCAGCGGTGCATCGTCGAGGAAGGCGTAGGGCTTCGCGGCGAGGATCTCCGCGGCCATGGGAGAAGGCATGGCCAAGTCGCGGCCTGTGATGCGCACATCGCCTTCTTCGATACGGCGCAACAGGCGCTCCAAACCCGCCACATCCATGGCTTCGTGCAGGCAGTCGGAAATGGTTTGATTTACCAGAGGGTGATCGGGAATCTCCCGCTCACCCGCGATATTCTCCAGGCACGCCAGTTGGTCGGGGAATACCGTGGCGATCAAATCCTCCGCTTGCATGCGCTGCAACTGCGTGGGAACGCGCTCGCCGCCGCGCTGGCGTAGCAGCGCCAAGGCGATTGAAGCATTCCACCTCCAGCGCGTGATGAACATGGGCGCATCGAGCAAGGCTTGCACGAGCACCGCGCGCACCGAACTGGAGTGCAGGTAACGCGCCACTTCCTCCAAGGCAAAACTATGCACAGCGGTGAGCGACAAGATGATGGCGTCTTCCGTGGCGGCGGCTTGCAATTCGAAATTGAACTTGCGGCAGAAGCGTTTTCTCAGCGCCAATCCCCAAGCGCGATTGAGGCGGCTGCCGAAGCAGGAGTGAATCACTAACTGCATGCCACCGGCCTCATCGAAGAAGCGCTCGAAGAAGATGTGATCCTGGGTGGGTAATGCGCCCAAAGCCGCGTGGGCGCTTTGCAAGTAATCCGCCAATTGCCGGGCTGCGTCTTGCCTCAAACCCAGATCAGCCTCCAGGCGCGCGGCGGCATTTTCGCCGTCATCTAAAAGCTTGTTGAGTTGCTGGCGTAGGCGCGACACGGATTGCGAGACTTCGTCTGTACGCCCAGGCGCCTCGCCCAGCCAAAAGGGTATGGTGGGCGGAACATCTTGCGCATCGGCCACCCGCACGCGCCCGGCTTCCACGCGCAAAATGCGATAGGAACGGTTGCCCAGTTGAAACACGTCGCCCGCCATGCTTTCGATGGCGAAATCCTCGTTCACCGATCCGATGACGGTTTCTTCCGGTTGCAACACCACGACGTAATCGGCCGTGTCGGGAATGGTGCCGCCGCAAGTGATGGCCGTAAGGCGCACCCCTTGGCGCGGGCGCAGTTGCTTATGGACGCCATCCCGGTGCACCAGGGTGTGAGCGCGTCCGCGCTGCGTGGAAATCCCCTCGGCCAGCATTTTGGTGACGGCGTCGAATTCCGCGCGCTGCAAATCCCGGTAGGGCCATGCTTGGCGGTAGGCAGTGAAGAGCGCGTCTTCGTCCCATTCTTGGCACGCCACTTCCGCGGCGATTTGTTGCGCCAATACGTCCATCGGTTTCTCGCAGAGGCGCAACTCGTCCAACTCACCGCGGTGCACCGCGTCGATCAACGCCGTGCACTCCATGAGATCGTCCCGTGTCAGGGGAAACAGCCGCCCCTTGGGCAAGCCGCCCACGGCGTGGCCGGAGCGGCCCACGCGCTGCAAGAAGGCCGAGAGCGCGCGCGGGCTGGCGATCTGGCACACCAAGTCCACATAGCCCACATCGATCCCGAGTTCCAAGGAGGAGGTTGCCACCAAGGCTTTCAATTCTCCGCGCTTGAGACGTTGCTCCGCATCGAAGCGTTGGTCCTTGGCGAGACTTCCATGATGAGACATGACAGACTCTTTGCCGAGCTGGCCGGTGAGTGCGCGCGCCAGGCGCTCGGCCAGGCGGCGCGTGTTCACGAAAATCAGCGTGGAGCGATGAGTCTGAATCAATTGCACGAGCCGGTCATGGACTTGGCCCCACATCTCGGCGGACATGACCGCTTCCAACGGGGAATCCGGCAGTTCCAGGCTTAAGTCGCGCTCTCGCACGTGGCCCGTATCGATGATCTGGCACCGGGTGCCGGTACCGATGAGCCCCTTGGATATGCGTTGTGGATTGCCCACTAGAAAATTGGCCACCGATCCGATGGGTTTCTGCGTGGCGGACAACCCAATGCGGGTAATGGGGTGAGGGCAAAGTTGCTCCAGCCTCTCCAGCGTGAGGGCTAAATGGGCGCCGCGCTTGGTCTGCACGAGCGCGTGAATTTCGTCCACGATGACGCTGCTAGTGGTGGCCAGCATGCGCCGGCCCGACTCGCTGGTCACCAAGATGTAGAGCGACTCCGGCGTTGTCACCAGAATATGCGGCGGGTTGCGCCGCATGCGGGCGCGCTCGGCTTGCGGGGTATCGCCCGTTCGCACCTGGGTGCGAATGGCAACATCGCGCAGGCCTTGTTGCGCCAGATGTTCGCGAATGCCCGCCAGGGGATCTTCGAGATTGCGCTGAATATCGTTGGAGAGTGCCTTGAGCGGCGAGATATAGACCACCTGGGTTGCGCCGGGCAGCTCGTCCCGTACGCCCAAGCGAACCAGCGCGTCGATGGCGCTCAAGAAGGCCGCCAAGGTTTTGCCCGAGCCCGTGGGGGCCGCGATCAGCGTGTGATGTCCAGACTGAATGGCGGGCCACGCCTGCGTCTGAGCGGCGGTCGGCGAGGGGAACCGGCTACGGAACCAGGCGGTGACCGCGGGATGAAAATGGCCGAGAGCGTCCATGGCGGCATGGTCTTTGATGGTAGAGCGGATTATGCAACGGCTTCATCGCCTCGTGAGCCCCGATCCGTTATCCTTGAGAATTCCATCTGCATAGGAGGGCTCGTTGCCTAGCCCGGTCTTCGGAGGGCGTTCGCCCAAGCGGCTCCCCAGATTCATTCGTTGGTGCTTGGCCGGCTTGGTCTCCCTCCTTGTCGTGTTGGTCGTGGGTTCTGTCGCCATCGCGGCGCTTGGTATCACCTTGAACGCCTCGCCTTGGCGCGGCCAGCTCTCGGACGCCATGGGCCACGCCATCGGGCGCGAAGTGCGGTTCGAGGGACC
>SHXO01000074.1 GCA_009693245.1 Betaproteobacteria bacterium
TGGCCAAGTCTTTCGAGAGCTCGGATGAGGCGAGAGGCGACGAGTTGGCGGGTGCGCTTTTCGATATTCCTCATGTCACCAACGTGTTTTACGTGGACCACTGGCTTACCGTCACCCAGGACGGCGCCATGGAGTGGCCGGATCTGCTTCGGCAATTGGCCGTGCCCATTCGAGAGGCGCCTTCGGCCGAGGAAACCTCCGCCAAGTTGATCGACCATAATGCCCACGCCATCGACGGCGAACCCGATCCGAATCTTTCTCCCGAGGACAACGAGCTTATGGCCGAGATACGGGAGCTGTTGGACCAGGAAATCCGCCCGTATTTGCAGGGCGACGGCGGCGATCTGCATGTGATCGGGCTGGAAGGCAAGACCCTCAAGGTGCACTACCAAGGGGCTTGCGGGAGTTGCCCAAGCTCCTTGTCCGGCACCTTGGCTGGTATCGAGAACATGGTGCGGCGGCTCGATCCGGAACTGGAGGTGATCGCGGTCTAGGGGCTTGCATGAGCGGTTGGACCGCCGTATGCGCGGCCGGTGAATTAGCGCCTGGCCAACACCGCGTCGTGGATGTGGACGGCGTTCAAATCGCGGTATTTAATCTGGGCGGAGAATTTCACGCCATCGAAGACGTTTGTACTCACGATGGCGGTACCTTGACGGGCGGTCCCGTGGAAGACGATCAGATAATCTGCCCCCGGCACGGCGCGCGGTTTTGTATCAGGACGGGCGAGGCCTTAACTGCGCCGGCCTTCGAGGCCACCACGAAGTTCCCAGTGCGAACTGTCGCGGGCATTGTTGAAGTGAAGGACGAACGCTGGGACTAGGGTCTGTTGGAGAGTCTTCCAATAGAAAAGGGGCGCGGTTGCGCCCCTTTTCATAAAGCCTAGAAACTTACTTCTTTTCAGCGCCTACCGCGCGGCCTTGCTTGGTGGTGTCATCCTTGCCGGACTTGACTTCGTCCAGGGCGCGGCCTTGCTTCTCTTCAACGGCGGCCTTCTTCTTTTTCGCGCCGTCGATCGCGCGACCGTGCTTCTTCGTGGAGGCTTTCTTGTCCATCTTCACGGTACCGTCATCGATCTTGCAGCCATGCTTGCTGGTACCGTCCGCACCCGACGTTACCGCCCCTTCTTCAATGGCGCGGCCGGGTTTGGCGGGATCGGGCTTGGACTTCACGGTGTCGTCGGCTTGGGCGGAAACGGCAAACGCCAAGGCTAGGGCTACGGCAGAGATCAATGTACGCATTTGAGACTACTTTCATTCATCGTTAACGGATGGCTAGCCGGTTTGGAGGCCAGCCTACTTCACTAAAGAAAACTTGCTGAGAAGACCGGGACAACTCATCCATCCACTCCTGCGATGATTCACGACCTTCTAGGTACGCATCATCGGCTCATCCGTTAGAAATGGCACTTCCCAAATAGAGGGGGGACTATCACTTTAGTGATAAGCTCGCCCAAAAACCTCGGGACAACGCTCATTTCCTTCATGACCACACTCTCCTGCGCGGACATTCTAGGCGGCCAAGGGGCCCAGGACGCTCCCGTCACATTGAAAGGCTGGGTACGCACCCGGCGCGACTCCAAGGCAGGCATCTCCTTCGTGCATGTCTCCGACGGATCCTGCTTCCACCCCGTGCAGGTGGTGGTACCCAGCACGCTGGCGAATTACGCGAGCGAGGTACAACGCCTGACGGCGGGATGCGCCGTGGAGGCCACTGGCATGATCGTGCCTTCGCCCGCCAAGGGCCAGCCCTTCGAGATGCAGGCGAGCGCGATCCATGTGCTGGGCTGGGTGGAGGATCCCGATACCTATCCCATTCAGCCCAAACCCCACACCATGGAGTACTTGCGCGAGGTGGCGCATTTGCGCCCGCGCACCAATGTCATCGGCGCGGTGACACGCGTGCGGCACACGGTGGCCCAAGCCATTCATCGCTTCTTTAGCGAGGATGGTTTTGTCTGGGTCAATACGCCCATCATTACAGCCTCCGATGCCGAAGGCGCCGGGGAGTTGTTTCGCGTATCCACCCTGGATCTGGCCAATCTGCCCCGCACGCCCGAGGGCAAGGTGGATTTCGCGCGGGACTTTTTCGGGCGCGAGGCCTTTCTTACCGTTTCGGGCCAGCTCAACGTGGAAACCTACTGCATGGCCTTGTCCAAGGTTTACACCTTTGGGCCCACTTTTCGCGCGGAGAACTCCAACACCAGCCGCCATCTGGCGGAGTTCTGGATGATAGAGCCGGAGATCGCCTTCGCGAATCTATCCGATAACGCCACATTGGCCGAGAGGCTTCTGAAGTACGTATTCAAAGCCGTGCTGAACGAACGCCCGGACGACATGGCCTTCTTCGAGGAGCGCATCGAAAAAGGCGTGATCGCCAAGCTGCAAGGCATCGTGGACACGCAGTTCGTGCGCATGGATTACACGCAGGCCATTGGCGTTCTGCAACAGGCCAAGGAAAAGTTCGAATATCCGGTGAGTTGGGGCATGGACTTGCAGTCCGAGCACGAGCGCTATCTGGCGGAGAAATACGCCGCGAAGCCGGTCATCCTCACGAATTATCCGAAGGAGATAAAGGCGTTCTACATGCGGCTCAACGACGACGACAAAACTGTCGCGGCCATGGACGTGCTGGCGCCTGGTATCGGCGAAATCATCGGTGGCAGCCAGCGCGAGGAGCGCCTGGAGGTGCTTGACCGCCGCATGGATGAGAGCAAGCTCGATAAAACCATATACTCCTGGTACCGCGACTTGCGGCGCTACGGCACCGTGCCCCATGCGGGGTTTGGCCTGGGCTTCGAGCGCACCATCGCCTACGTGACGGGACTGTCCAACGTGCGCGATGTGATTCCGTTTCCGCGTACGCCGGGGCACGCGCGCTACTAGGAGGTTTTGGTTCTAGTTGATCTTGGCATGGCGCCGCCGTAAGATACCGCGCTTCACCGGGGGACATTGCTGCAACCACTTTACTCAAGGGAGAAAGAATGAGACCACAATTTCGCGTACTTGCGGCGGGACTCGCGGCCGCCTTGTTGTCCGCCCCGCTATGGGCGGATACCACCGACGTCAAAACCCAGTCCATCGTCCGGGTCGCCAAGAAGGGCGCGCATTGCGTCAATGATCCGAACTGCATAAACCGCTACCACCCGGCCATTCCCGCCGTTGCCCGGGCCAAACCCGGCCAGCTCATAATTTTCGAAACCCGGGATGCGCTCGACTCCAATCTCAACGCGACGTCCGAACCGAAGGACGTTACGGCCATCGATTTGAACCTGGTCCACCCGATTACGGGGCCCGTACACATCGAAGGCGCCAAGCGCGGCGATGTATTGGCGGTGACCTTGATCGACGTCGATCCCGATGAGTATGGCTATACCACCGTGGTTCCGGGTTTTGGCTTCCTGCGCGACCTTTTCCCCAAACCCTACATTGCCAACTGGAAACTGAACCGCATGGAAGCGGTGAGCGACCAGCTTCCCGGTGTCGCCATTCCGATGAATGGCTTCATGGGTACCGTGGGCACCATGCCCGGCTATCCAGAAGTGGACGCCTGGCTCAAGCGTGAGAACGACCTGGGTGCGGCAGGCGGCATCGCGCTTCCCCCGCAGCCCACCGGCGCGCGGCCAGACGCTGTGTGCGGACCCAACGGTTCCCATAAGGACAAATGCCTGCGTACCATCCCGCCGCGCGAGAACGGCGGCAACATGGACATCAAGCAAATGGTGGTGGGTACGACGCTGCTGCTGCCCTGCTATGTCGATGGCTGCGGCTTTTTCGTGGGCGACGTGCACTACGCCCAGGGCGATGGAGAAGTGGCTGGAACCGCCATTGAAATCGGCGCGGTGGTCACCGTTCGCACGGAAATTCGCAAGGGCATGGCATCCTTGATGAAGAGCGGTCCGCATTTCGAAGGGGGCTCGCAGCTGAAGAAATTGGAACCAGATCGTTTCCACGCTACCGTGGGTTACCCGACCAAGGCCGAAGGCGAAATCCCGCCCTACACCACCTATTTGGACAGCAAGAAAATCGCCCCCTTGGGTAATTTGTCGGAAGACCTTACCCTGGCCGCGCGCCGTTCGCTGATCGAGATGATCGATTGGCTGGTAGCCACCAAGGGTTTCAGCCGCGAACAAGCCTATGTGTTCACCAGTGTTGCCTGTGACATGCGCATCGGCAACGTCGTGGATGTGCCCAACTACGCAGTGTCCACGATTTGCCCGCTGGAAACCATCAAGCGATAGGTAGTCCCTAGTAACTCCTCGTCATGGGCGGGCGCGAGCCCGCCGATTCTTTGAATCATGAATAGAAGACAAGCATTTGCATTACTGGCCGGGCTCGTGGTTGGGCCTGCATTCGCCCATTCTCCCTACCGGCAATGGGCCGTGTTCCGCCAGCGGTTCTTACTCGTTACCACCACGCGGGACGACAAAGGGGCGGACGACTTAGGAGAGGAAATCGCTCGCATCGTGCTCGCGCAATTGCCCGATAGCCGGGCGCAGGTCAGCCGCGCGCGCGACTGGTCCGTGTTGGCAAGCCTCCTCACCACGAAGCAAACGGAACTAGCGGTGATGGCAAAGGAACGCTCCGCCGCCTTGTATAAAGGCGAGACGCCTTACCAGGACTTCGGTCCTTCGCCCTTGCGGGTAATCGTGCAAACGGATCGTTACCGGCTCGTATGCCGCGATGATTTCCCGGTCCACCATGCGTACCTGCTGTGCGAGGCCTTGATGGAGGAAAAAGAGGTTCAAGGCTTTTCCGTCCTCGGCGATTCAGTGATTCCCGCGCATCCGGGCGCGATGGCCTATATGCGCGGAGATAAGTTACCGCCGGCATCGGAGAATGAAAAAGAGATTCGGCGCGCTCAGTAGGCAGGCGATAGCGGGCTTCATTGCCGCACTGCTATCTTGCGCCGCGGCGGCGCACGATTTCATCACGGCGGAGACCGCGGAGAAATACCTAGCGCAAGCAACTGGACACTCGCAGACTCTGAAGTCCTCCGCATCCGCGCGCGAGAAAGCGCAGTCCGCCTACCAGTTGGGCCGCATGCTGGACGAGATTCGAGAGTTTCTAAACCGCGATATTGCCGCGCACGGCTCGGTGCAAGGGCTGGCATCCAACCGCCTCGTGGCCGAACTCAAGGCCCGGGGCACGCCCTTGGCGCAGGACTCCAAGGGGCGCTATCTCGCCAATCTGAATTATTACCGCGATGCCTTGAAGTATGCGCCGCACGGCGCGCGCGAATCCGAGGCGCTTTACCGGCTCGTTCAGGGCTACTTTTACGACAGCTTCGAGGACGATCCTCTAAAACCCCAGGGCCAATCCTGGGTGCAACTCGAAGAGCAAATCGCCTTGGCCGAGCGTTTGCTGGGGCGCTTTGCGCAGCAGGCGGATCTGGGGGAGGCATATTTCATTCTGCTGATTCACTACGTGCAAGCCGCGCGTTTCGCGCCAGAAGGAGCGAAGATGTCGTACGCAGCCAAGGCACACGCAGCCATCTCCGCCTTCCAGTCGCGTTATCCGGACAGCTTGAGAGCCGCCGCGATGCCGGTGATGCTGGAGGCGCTACGGTAACGCTTCAGCCCTGCGCCAAGACTTGCAGTTTCTCGATACGCGCCTTGGCGGGCGGATGGGAATCGTAGAAGGCGGAATGCAATGGGTCCGGCGTCAAGGTGGAGGCGTTGTCCTTATAGAGCTTGACCAGGGCGTTCACCAAATCCCGCGCGGAACTGTGCTGAGCGGCGTAAGCATCGGCCTCGAATTCGTGCTTGCGCGAATAGGCGCTCAAGAGGGGACGCAACAAAAACGTAAAGACCGGGGTGGCCAAGAAGAACAACACCAAGGCCATGGCGTTGCTGGCTGGGTAGCTCACGCCTAGGCTTTCGTAGAACCACGCCTGGTCCTTCACGAAACCTAGCACCGCCAGCATCACCAAACTCACGGCGAAGGTCCATGCCATGCGGCGAACCACGTGCCGCATTTTGAAGTGCCCGAGTTCATGGGCCAGCACTGCCTCGATCTCGGTTTCGTTGAGGCGAGAAATCAAGGTATCGAAGAATACGATGCGCTTGGTCTTGCCGAACCCGGTGAAATAGGCGTTGCCATGGGAACTGCGCCGCGAGCCGTCCATCACGAACAAACCCTTCGACTGAAAGCCGCACTTGGCGAGCAGTTGTTCGATGCGCTGCTTGAGCGATCCGTCTTGCATGGGAGAGAATTTGTTGAACAGCGGCGCGATGAAGGTGGGGTAAATGGCCATTACCAAAATGTTGAACACCACCCAAGTAACCCAAACATAAATCCACCAGTGGGTTCCCATCTTCTCCATCAGCCACAGCACGGCCAGCATCAAGGGCAGGCCAAAAGCCACGGCCACCGCGGCTTGCTTGAACAAATCGCCAAAGAACATGGCCCTGGTCATGCGGTTGAAGCCGAACTTCGCTTCGACGTGAAAGGTGCGGTAGTAGCTAAAGGGTAGATCCACCAACCCGGACACTAGAACCAGCAAGCCCAGAAAAATCACTCCGCGCCATAAATCGCTCGCCAGCCAGCTGGCCGCCAGACTGTCCATCCCCTGCGCCACGCCTCCAAAGGTCAGGACGAGAAGCAGCAGCACATCCACCACCGAATGACTGAGATTGAGCCGGGTGCGCTCCGCGCTATAGTCCGCGGCCTTTTGGTGGGCGTCCAAGGCGATCTCCCCGGAGAACTCCTTGGGCACGAGCGCGCGATGGCGTTGAATGTGGCCGATGTGGCGCAGTGCCAGCCAAGCCCGCGTGGCGGTGGCGGTCACCAATGCGATAACGAACAGTACGCTGAATAAGGTCATGGAAGGTTGGAGTGAGGGCGCTTCGCGCGCGGGACAGCCGTGTGACAGAATGGCGGCTCAACAAGTTCGCGAAATTATGGCACAGGACAATACAGGACTGGACAACACCAGACTCATATGGGTGGACCTCGAGATGAGCGGCCTCGATCCGGACAACGACCGCATTTTGGAGGTGGCCATGGTCATCACGGACCAGAATCTGGAGATCGTGGCCGAAGGCCCCGTGCTAGTCGTGCATCAAAGCGATGCGGTACTGGATGGCATGGATAGCTGGAACAAGGCCACGCATGCGCGCACGGGCTTGGTGGACCTGGTCAAGGCTTCCACGGCCTCCGAGCAGTCTGTTGAAACAGACATGCTGGCATTTCTCAGGCATTACTTGGCGGCGGGCGCCTCGCCCATGTGCGGTAACTCCGTTTGCCAGGACCGGCGCTTTCTCGCGCGCTCCATGCCCGCGTTGCAGGCCTATTTCCATTACCGCAACCTCGACGTGAGCACGCTGAAGGAATTGGCCAAGCGCTGGAAGCCGCGGATCATGGCCGGCTTTCAAAAGCAGGGCAAGCACGAAGCCCTCGCGGACATTTACGAATCCATCGATGAACTCAAGTATTACCGCGAGCATCTCCTGTCCGTTCAGCAGGCTTAGGCCGGGCTTAGTCACCACCCTTCGAGTATTACCCCAATGAAGCCCGTCATCGCCAGCTTGCTCGACACGGATCTCTACAAGTTCACCATGTGGCAGACCATGCTGCACAGGCATCCCGAAACGCAGGCGCAATACACCTTCGTGTGCCGCAACGAAAGCGCCTATCCGCTGGGGAATTTTCTGGATGACGTGAACCGGGAACTCGATGCGTTGTGCGCTTTGAAGTTCAAGCACGATGAGCTTGCCTACCTGGGGGGGTTGCGCTTCATCAAGACGGACTTCGTGGATTTCTTGCGCATCTTTCATTTTCAGCGCGAATTCATCCACGCCAGATCCAAGAATGGCGTCCTGGAAATCGTCGCGGAAGGCCCGCAAGTACACGTCATGGCCTTCGAGATCTTCGTGCTGTCCATCGTCAACGAGTTGTACTTTCGCCACTTCGACCGCGAGAATGCACTGGCCGAAGGCCGTAAACGGTTACGCGCGAAGATCGAGCAGTTGCGGGCCTTCGCGAAGGAGCCGCCGTTGCGCCATCCCTTCGAATTCTTCGACTTTGGAGTACGCCGGCGTTTCTCTGGCGAATGGCAGCGCGAGGTCGATGCAACGCTGAAGAAAGAAATCGGACAGTTCTTTCGCGGCACTTCCAACGTGCTTTCTGCACGAGACCTTGACCTGGTGCCCATCGGCACCATGGCCCATGAATACTTGCAAAGCTACCAAGCCCTGGGCTTTCGCCTGCGCGATTCGCAGAAGGCGGCACTGGAGGATTGGGTGCAGGAATACCGCGGCGACTTAGGTGTGGCCCTCACGGACGTGGTGGGAATGGACGCTTTCCTCGCGGATTTCGATCTGTACTTCGCGAAACTCTTCGATGGCTTGCGGCACGATTCCGGAGACCCGGTGGTGTGGGGCGAGAAGGCGCTCGCCCATTACGCCAAATTGCGCGTCGACCCGCACACCAAGCGCCTGGTCTTCTCCGACGGCTTGAACGTCACCAAGGCCATCGAGCTCTACCGCCACTTCGCGGAGCGCACGCAATTGGGTTTCGGTATCGGCACCCACCTCACCAACGATTGCGGCCTCACGCCCTTGAACATCGTGATGAAACTCACCTTGTGCAACGGCCAGCCGGTGGCCAAGCTTTCCGATTCCCCCGGCAAGACCCTATGCGACGACCAGACCTTCCTGGCCTATCTGCGCCAGGTGTTCAACGTGCCGGCGTGACACTACGCTCTGGGGCCTGCCGGCCAGGAACCCAGGTGCGATGGCAAATAAGGAAGTTCACGCAAGCCTATCCCGCGCCTTGGCTCTGAGCATCAGCCCGCGGGTGGAAGCGTCATGGGAACTGCTCACCGACCCCGCCGCCATGTCGTCCATGAGTTTGTTCGCCAGTTGTTTACCCAGCTCCACGCCCCATTGATCGAAGGAGTTCACTCCCCAGATCGTGCCTTGGACGAAAACCTTGTGCTCGTAGAGCGCGATCAGCGCGCCGAGGGAAGCGGGCGTGAGCTTGGGCAGGAGTATCGTGTTGCTGGGACGGTTGCCGGGAAACACTTTGTGGGGAACGAGGCGCTCGAGGGACTCGCCCCGATAGCCCTGCGCGATGAGTTCAGTGCGAACCTCGTCCGCGGTTTTTCCCTGCATCAGCGCTTGCGTTTGCGCCAGGCAGTTGGCGATGAGCATGTCGTGATGTCTTCCCATGGGGTAATGGGATTGGAGCGGCAGGATGAAATCGGCGGGCGTCCAATGAGTGCCTTGGTGCAGTTGCTGGTAGAAGGCGTGTTGGCCGTTGGTGCCGGGCTCGCCCCACACCACCGGACCGGTTTGATATTCCACCGAGCGTCCGTCGCGCCCAACCGATTTGCCGTTGCTCTCCATGTCGAGTTGCTGCAAGTACGCCGGGAAGCGGTGCAGCGACTGGTCGTATGGCAGCACGGCGTGCGTGCGCCGGTCCCAGAAATCGATATACCAAATACCTAGCAATCCCAGGATCACGGGCATGTTGTGCTCGAGGGGCGCCGAAGCGAAATGCCGGTCCATGGTGTGCGCGCCGCTCAATAACTCCTCGAACCTGTCCATGCCAGCGGCGATGGCGATGGGAAGGCCGATGGCGGACCATAGCGAGTAGCGCCCGCCCACCCAGTCCCAGAAGGCAAATACGTTGTCGTCGCGAATGCCGAACGCCTTGGTGGCGGAAAGATTGGTGGACACCGCCGAGAAGTGTTCAGAGACGGCGCCCTCGTTGCCAAGTGCTGCCACGAGCCACGCGCGCGCGCTGGCGGCATTGGTGAGGGTTTCCTGGGTGGTGAAGGTCTTCGAGGCAATGATGAAGAGGGTGGTGCGTGCATTCAACGACTTTAACTTCGCGCCCAAGTGCGCGCCGTCGATGTTGGAAACGAAGTGCACGCGCAAGCGTTCATGACGGTAGGGTTCCAGCGCCTCGGTGACCATGAGGGGCCCGAGATCAGATCCGCCGATGCCGATGTTCACGACGTCGGTGATGATCTCGCCGGTGGATCCCCTGATGGTTCCGGAGCGAACACCCTCGCTAAAGCCGCGCATTCGCGCGAGCACCGCGTTGACGGCGGGCATCACGTCCTTGCCATCCGCGGCCATGGGGCGGTTGGAGCGGTTACGCAACGCCACATGCAGCACGGCGCGCTCCTCGGTGGTGTTGATGCGCTCGCCGGCCAACATGGCGCCTATACGCTCTTCTAGCTGGGATGCACGTGCAAGCTCGATCAGCGAGGCCAAGGTACCGGCAACGATGAGATTCTTCGAATAATCGAGAAACAAATCGCCGGCTTCCAGGGAAAATTTGCCGAAGCGCCCAGGGTCTTGGGCGAACAGATCGCGCAGGTGAGTATTGCCGAGGGTCTTTCTGTGCGCGCCGAGGGCTTGCCAAGCGGAAGATTGGTCGGTCATGGTTTGCTCATGGGTAGGCGTTGCGCATTCTACGTATACCGGTGCGAAAGAAAACGGCGTGCCCGCATGGCACGCCGTTTTGGAGGACGCGAACCAGATGGATGCTAGAGGCGCTCGTATATCGCCGCGATTCCCTGCCCGCCACCGATGCACATGGTGGCCAGCGCGTAACGCCCGCCCGTACGCTGCAATTCGTAAATGGCCTTGATGGAAATGATGGCGCCCGTGGCGCCGATGGGGTGCCCCAGCGCGATGGCGCCGCCGTTGGGATTGACCTTCTTCATGTCGAAGTTCAGATCATGAGCCACCGCGCAAGCTTGCGCCGCGAAGGCTTCGTTGGATTCGATGACATCCATCTGCTCGATCTTCAGCCCCGCGCGTTCGAGCGCCTGGCGTACCGCGGGCACCGGGCCGATGCCCATGTACCTAGGGTCCACGCCGGCGTGCCCGTAGGAGACTAGGCGCGCCATGGGTTTCAAGCCTTTCTTCTCGGCGGCGGCGCGTTCCATCAGCACGAGCGCGGCGGCGCCGTCGTTGATGCCGGAGGCATTGCCGGCCGTGACAGTGCCGTCCTTCTGGAACACGGTGCGTAGCTTTGCCATGCCTTCCGTACTGGCGTCGGAGCGCACATGCTCGTCCGTGTCGAAGAATACCGGGCCCTTCTTGCTTTTTAATTCGATGGGCAGGATTTGATCCTTGAAGTAGCCGTTTTGCTGGGCGCGGGTGGCGCGTTGGTGGCTCTGCACCGCCAACTCGTCTTGTTGCCGCCGGGAGATTTCCCATTTGGCGGAGACGTTCTCCGCCGTGATACCCATGTGTACTGTATCGAAGGGGTCCGTCAGGGCGCCCACCATCATGTCCATCATGGCACCATCTCCCATGCGCTGGCCCCAGCGCATCTGGGGCACGGCATAGGCGGCGCGGCTCATCGATTCCACGCCACCGGCAACGGCGGCATCGCAGTCGCCTAGAGCAATGCACTGCGAGGCGCTGACAATGGCCTGCAAGCCGCTGCCGCACAACCGGTTCAGGGTGAGGCAAGGTGCCTCCTTCGGGATACCGCCATTCACGGCCGCGACGCGCGACACGTACATGTCCTTGGGTTCGGTGTGGATGATATTTCCAATCACCACATGGCCGATGGCTTCGGGGGCGAGCTTGGAACGCGCGACAGCTTCCCGGATAACCCTGGCGCCGAGTTCCGTGGGAGAGAGATCTTTCAAGCTGCCGCCGTAATCTCCTATGGCGGTGCGCACGCCGGAGAGGATGACGACTTCGCGTGGATGGGTCATGGTAATGCTCCTAGTGAGTGCGCTACGGGATCGCCATTCTAGCTTGGTGTGCGTCTCGATATTGCGGCGCACCATACCTTAGTCTTCAGAGTCTCCCAGTTTCTCCATTTGCCGCCGGTCACGCTTGGTCGGCCGCCCCTTGAAAGAGAAGGTGGGGAGGGGATTGGCGCGCCTGAGCGCGGCCTGGTGCTCCCGCTTCTCGCGGCTTGCCTGGGTTTCCTCGTACAGCTTAGCGGCTTGGCTCGCCGGACCGCGTTTCTCGGACATCGCTCTAATCACTACCGTGTATTCCGACCAACCGGCGCGAATCACGAGTTCATCGCCCGTCTTCAAGGACTTCGCCGGCTTGGCGCGATCCCCGTTGACCAGGACCTTACCGCCTTCGGCGGCGGCGGCGGCCAAGGAGCGGGTCTTGTAGAAGCGCGCTGCCCACAGCCATTTGTCGAGGCGAAGTTTTTCCTCCGTGGGCTGTTCAGGAGCGCTTTTCGCCATCATTGCCGCCTGTCGTCGCGCGTATCAATGCCGGGTGCCACGGGGCCCGGCGAGATGCTCGGCGGCGAAAACTTGCTCCGCATCCACACGGTCGAAGGCGTAGCGCCGGTTGCAAAATTCGCAATGCACGTCCACCTCTTCGCGCTCGCTCAAGATGGATTGCACTTCGGCCGCACCGAGCATGCGCAGCATGTTTGCGACTCTTTCCCGCGTGCACGAACAGCCGAAACTCATGATCTTGGGCTCGAAGACCCGGACGTCTTTCTGGTGGTAGAGCCGGCGCAATATCTGCGTTTTCGGCAAGCTAAGAAGTTCGGCCGCGGTGATCGTCCGCGCGAGTTGAGTCGCGCGGTTCCAGGCCTCGGCATCTTCCGAAAGATAGGTGCCCGGCATGCGCTGAAGCATGAGCCCAGCACTGCGTTCCCGGTTCGAGGCGAGACAGAGCCGGGTTTCCAATTGCTCGGACGTGGCCATGTAGTGCTCGAGCACTTCCGCGACACAGCTTCCGTCCAGGCCGGCGATGCCCTGGTAGTTCTGTTTGGAATCTTCTTGCGCGATGGTGATGGCGAACCGGCCTTCGCCCACCAACTCCTTGAATGTTCCCTCTGGGTTGCCTTCCCATTTTGCCGTGGCCCGCATGGTTTGCTCGCTGGTGCATTCCACCACGATGAGCCGTACCGGCCCGTTTCCATGAATTTGCAGGATGAGAGATCCGGAGAATTTAAGGGTTGAGGACAGCAAGCCCGCTGCCGCCATCAATTCACCGAGGACGCTTTGCAGCGCGGCGGGATACTCGTGCCGTTCCAGCACCGCCCGCCAAGTTGCGTCCAAGTGCACCAATTCGCCGCGCACGCAAGTGTGTTCCAGCAAGAATCGCTGAAGCGCGTCGTGCATGTTCATCGCCTTCGCACAAAAAGCTGGTAGAGCTCGTTCTTGTCGCCTTCGCGCGCGCCAGAGAAGGCCAGCATCCACTGCGGACCTAAATCTCTTGGCAGTGCCCGGGTGGATTGCAGGAGCAACACGGGACAATCCTTACGCGCGCGCGGGTTCTCGGATCTTTGCGTGACGAGGTTCGCGAAATAATGGAGCATCGCGCGCTGGCTGGCGCCCAGCCCCGCGCTCCCCACGCAGGCCGTGCCCGCGGGTATGGCTTTCTTGATTTTCAGGGACACTTGCCGGTAGCTTAGGCCCGCATCCATGTAGTTCCCAAACAAGATCATGATCAAGGCCCAAAGCATGGTGGTGCCCGCCGTCCAGGCCAGCACGGGGCGTTCGGGAGTGCGCTTCAGATTTGCGATGGCCCATACCCATGCCGCGGTCACTAGGGCCGCGCCTATCAGGCGCAGGACGAAGTAGGAAGGTTCATAGTTGGGTTGCATGCGCATCAAGTGGCGGTGCAGGCGTTCGGGAATGCCAGCGTCCATCCCCATCCAATAAAACCACCCAGTCAGGGCGAACAAGAAAAAGAACATGATGGAAAACCACAGCAGCGCGTTGGCCGCGCCGCGGCGCAGGGTCTGCACCCCATGGCTGGCCAACAATACCAGGGGTACGAGTAGCGGTAGCGCGTGGCTTTCCTGCAAATCCCGGGTGATGGCCAGTACCACGAACATGGTCGCAAACATGACCACGGCCAGTTGAAGGCCGCGGTTCGCGAGGAAATTCTTGCGCGATTCCAACAGTGCCCATAGGGCGAGGGGCCAAGCGGGCCAAGTGTGCCACGAGAGCGCGCGAATGAACCGGTATACCGAGGACAGCATGATCTCTTTGTCGAACACGCGCAGGTGATCGAGGTTCTCCACCCATAGCCAGGTATGAAACAACTTCGGGGAGTGGGCGTGGAGCAACCCGGGCCATATGATCCACCAAGGCAAGCTGGCGATCAGCGCGGTGCCGGCGCACTTCAGCAGAAACACTCCCCGCCACGGCGAGAACAATATTGGAAGTAGCGCCACGGTCAGCACGAGGACTGCTGCTTGCGCCGGGCCTTCCGATAGAAAAACGATGCCAAAGCCCGTACCCAGACAAAGCCCGCCCCCATGCGGGCGTTGTGGCGCGATACTCAGGCCGTAGAGGGCGCAGGCGTACCCGGCCAGCATCGCGAGGTCGGGAACCAATTGGTGAGCGTGTGGGATGAAGCCAATGCAACCCAGCGCCAGGATAAAGGAGGCAAAGCCCGGCTTGGGACCATGGAGCGCGCGCGCGGCAAGGGCCCCGAAGGCAACCGTGGCGACGACGAACGCTACGCATGCGAAGCGCGCGGCATCGTGGAGGGGAAGCGCGAATCCCAAGGCCTTGGCGAACAGCGCGCACACCCAGTAGAACAGGGGCGGGGAATCCAGAACGACTTCCCCGGCCAATTGCGGTACCAGCCAGCCGGTGCCACGGAGCATGCTGTACACCACCCCGAAGGCAGATGCCTCGTCCGGTTTCCACGGGTCATGGCCCCACAAGCCGGGAAGCATCCACACGAGAAATAGCCCCAACACCACGATGTGCGCGGGCAAGGGCAGCGCCTTTTGATTTGTAGCCGGTTCGGCCATGGCGGGGTGCGCAGGGATCAAAGAGGCCTGGAAACGAAAAAGGCAGCCGCAGGCTGCCTTTCTTGCGGCGGACAGCGGCGCTTAGGCCGAAGCTGCCTTGCCGGCGGCGGGCTTGGGTGCGGACTTGGCGTAGCGCTGTCTGAATCGCTCAACTCTTCCTGCCGTATCGACGATCTTCTGCTTGCCAGTATAGAACGGATGGCAGGAGGAGCAGACTTCGACGTGCAATTCGCGCCCCAGCACCGAACGGGTGTTGAAGGTGGTTCCGCAGCTGCAAGTGACTTTAATCTCTTTGTAGTCAGGATGTATACCGGCTTTCATGGTGGGCTCCACCAGGATTTGCCCTGGGTCAAAACGTTTTAGGGGCGCGCATTATCCTTGAGCGGGGTGCGATTTGCAATCACGGAAATTCCCAACCTGCGATGGGATCTCCTCAAACACGGGCCTTCGAGTTGCGATGTTCTTGTGCCTATCGAGAGGCCGGCTTCTCCGCCGCAGGCCCGAATACAAGGGGTTTTCCTGGGTTTGCCGTACCCGCTCGCTTGAGCGTGGCCTTCACGGGCGGGGGCGCCCTCGACCTGGCGGCCGCGGGCGGCTGGGTGGCCGGCGCCGCTTGCTCACCGCCAGCTAGCGGCTCTTGCGCGCGGGTAGCGTTCGCCAAAAGCGCGATTGTGCCAAGCGCGAAGGCAACGAGAAATTCTTTCATGAAGGGTTCCTCCGCATGCTTATTCGTTAGTCATGGCAGCGGCTGCTCGCGCACCGCGACTTGCTTGCCGCCCAATTAGATGTACTCCTTCAAGTTCGATTTGGGCGTTTCTTCCCATAACAGTTGCCCGCCCTGGCCGTACACGAAGAAGGTGTCGGTGCCTGCCTTGCGCGAGCGCACGCGCTGGTTGGCCGCGTCGTAATCGAACAATATTTCGTTGGCCAATCCGCAATTCGCGCAACGCAGTCCGGCCGCGTCGTTGTAGGCAAAACTGGTCGTGCCGTTTCCCGTGACATTGCCGTACACGTCGTAGCCAAAGGTGTAGCCCTTGCTGCCACTTACCGTGGCCAGCCGCTGGCTTGCTGGGTCGTAGGCGTAAGTGAGACTAAACGCCCAGAAGCTCTGGTTGGTGATGTTGCCGCGCGGGTCATAGCCGATGCTACCCGCTCCCCAGGGCCCGTTCACGCCCGTCAAGCGGTCGGTCGCGTCGTAGACCAAGCCGCGGTTGTAGGAAGTATCGGGAGGATTGCTGATGGCGGTGACGTTACCCGCGGGGTCGTAGGCGTTACCAGCAGGGTCGTAGGTATAGCTCATGTTGAACAGATCGCCCGTCTTGGCGATTTGCTGCGAGGTGGGCCATTGGCGCGAATTCAGCCACACGGTGGTTTGCACGCCATTGGCGTAGGTGATGTGGCTGGGTTGGCCAGTGGGGTGATAGGCCACGGTATTCACATAAGGGCACCTCTAATAATCACTTTTCTACGACGGATCTCTTACCGCGTTAGCGAAATGAGTTTCATTCTCGGCCAGGTGACCTTCAGTCGGGTTATTTCGCGCCTTTCAAGGCGTTTTGCGAGCCTCTTCACTGGCTTTGTATCCAACTTACCCAACCGCACACGGATT